>JAFGTN010000185.1 GCA_016934075.1 Pirellulales bacterium | reverse complement strand
GCCTTCGCCATCGAATGTTACGAAAACGGTCTGATCACCAAGGACGATACCGGCGGCATCGAACTCAAGTGGGGCAACGGCAAGGCCATTGCAGAAGTGACTCAACAGATCGCCGACGGCACGGGCTTCGGCGGCCGAGTGCTGGCCGACGGCATGAAGAAAGCCGCCGAGCGGATCGGCAAAGGCGCCGAGCAATACGCCATCCACATCCAGGGCGAAGAGATACCGATGCACGATCCGCGTCTCAATCCCGGCCTGGCCACCAGCTACAAGATGGATGCCACGCCCGGCCGCCACACACAATTCGGCGCCTGGACGTTCGAGGCCAACATGTGTCCTCCGGGACTGATCCCCAAGGAGTTCGAGCGTTACGAATACTCGGGCAAGGGCGAGGCACACCGCATCATCAGCAACAACTTCCACGTGGCCAACGCCGCCGGGCAGTGCATGTTCGCCTGGATCCCGCTGGAACCGGAAGTGATGGTCAAATCATTGACCTACACCACCGGCCACGAATATACCCTGGAAGAACTGGACGAAATCGGCGCTCGCCTTGCCGCCCTGCGAATCGCCTTCAACCTTCGCGAAGGCATGAAGAACATGGAATTCCACGTGCCGGGCCGTATGTTGGGTAACCCGCCCCTGGAAGCCGGTCCCCTGAAGGGTGTAACCGTCGATATGGACACACAGGTAAGAGAATACATGGAAGCCATCGGCTGGGACGCCGAAACCGGCATCCCCACGAAAGAAACGCTCGAGAAAGTTGGCTTGGACTTCGTCATTCCGGATATTCACCCGTAAATCAACTTTCGGCACAATCGTGGACCATTTCAAAACATTTTCTTAGCATTGGGAACCGGCATTTGAGCCGCTACCTGTTTTCGCCAATCGTGCAGGCGGGATTGTAACAGCTTCGCCTTCTCGGGCTTAGACCTGGCAAGGTCGTTTTTTTCGCCCAGGTCTTTGCCGAGGTTGTATAGCTCCACGTGCCCATCTTCCATGTACTCGAGCAGCTTCCAGTCGCCCATTCGAATAGCGCTGACGGGCGTTGTCGTCTGGTAGTAATGAGGATAGTGCCAATACAACGTATCGCGATCGAGCGTCTTTTGAGGTTCCTTGAGAACCGGCACGATGCTAATGCCGTCTGTCTTGTTCTTTCGCTTATCCGCTACGGAGACGATTTCCAAAATGGTCGGATAAAAATCGGCCGTAACTACCGGCTCTGTGCAAGTGGTGCCGGCCGGCGCTGTTGCGGGCCAGCGAATCAACAGCGGCACGCGGATGCCGCCTTCATAGAGCGAACCTTTCCCGCTTCGAAGCGGGTGGTTGTCGGTTACCTGCTTATTCTCGTAACGGTTGACGAAACCGCCATTGTCGGAAGTCAGTATAACGAGTGTGTTGTCCACCAACTGCAACCGCTGGAGTTCGTCGAGTAACCGGCCCACGTTCTCGTCGAGGCAGTGGACCATGGCGGCGTATTGGGGATTGGCGTGGCGCAGGCCGGGGCGGATTATTTCGGCATAATGTTCGACATCCGCTGGTTTTCCTTCGATGGGTGTATGAACTGTGTGATAAGCCAGGTTCAGGTAGAAAGGTCTGTCCTTTGCGCGGCGGATGATCTTGATCGCCTCGTCCGTCAAGCGGTCGGTTAGATATTCCCCGTCTTTTCCCCAAGGCAGGTCGGGTACGTAGCGGAATTCATGACGATAGTGCTGAGTGCCCGTATACGGATAGAAAAACGTCTGCGGAGCGCCCCATTGCGTGCCGCCGATGTTGATATCGAAGCCGTGTGCTTCGGGGAAGAAGCTCGCCTCGCCCAGGTGCCACTTGCCCACATGCGCCGTAAGGTAACCGGCCTCGCGCAGAGCTTCGGCCAGGGTGAAGTTCTCTAGCGGAAGATCGCCCACGGTTATCGGCGGGATCAGTTTCCTATTCCGGGGTGGATTGGCGGCCGCTTCGTGCCAGATGGTCATGTGCAGACGCGCCGGGCACTTGCCCGTCATCAGGGCAGCGCGGGTAGGCGTGCAGACCGGCGCGGACGCATAGGCGCTGGTGAACTTCACACACTGTTTCGAAAAGGCATCGATACGCGGTGTCTCGTGCAAATCGCTACCGTAACAACCCAAACCCGTCCAACCCAGATCGTCCACCAGAATGAAAACGACATTGGGCGGCCGCGACAAAGGTTCTTCCGCGGACCAAGCCCCATTGCCGGCCAGAAAAAGAAACACGAAAGTGCAAGCAAGCCTGAACATACGATATCTCCTGTGTAAGAACGTGTTCGGTATTAGTTTTAATCCACAGATAATTGTATTGTAATCGAGCACGTTTTCAGCGAATTTTCAGTTCAACATCCTCGCTTGCCGGTCCCCAATCGATCTTCGATCCGTGCGGATTGGTAACTTTAATCGCGCCCTTGATCTTGGCGACCGGCAGGTCGTTTTTCGCGCGGACCTTGAGAAAAGGGCGGTCGCGGTCGTCGAGCAAAACGCAGTCTAAGAACTCGATGTTCCCTTGTTTGTTTGTGAAATTTGGACGACGCAGGAGGATGGAAAGTGGATGGTCTGTTTTTCTGGCGGTGTTTTTCCAAGTGCAGTTGACGAAGCGGAAGACGGCGCGGGTCGATGATTTGTCGTAAACGTGTGCTCCCGGACCGTTGCTTTGGTCGACGGTCACGTTTTTGAATTCCATGAAACCACCGGGGCCTTGGTCCCTTACGGCTCCACCGCCAATACCATATCCGCCACAATTCTTGACCTGGCAGTTTTCCACGAGGATGGAAATGTCGGCCGATTCCTTGGAAAGATGTTTCAGATAGGCGTATATGCCCGGTCCGGCGTTATTGTCCACCAGGCAGTTGCGAACCACGCAGTTCACGAGCCGTTCTTTCGATTGGTTGGGTTCGAAATCGATGCCGGCTTGAGGAGCTGTGCCCGAGGTGTTGATGAAGCGGCAGTTCTCCACGAGCAGATTTTCGGCGGATATCACGCTGAGCCCCTGGCGGTTGTTTCCGTCGCATGTGACGTCCTTGATCTGGATATCTATGTTGCCCGGCAGCGCGGAGGTGGATCCCAGATAGATTCCGTCTCCACCGCTGTCTTTCATGGCAAGACCGATAACCTTGATATTGCGGCACCCCCGGATAGAGAGTGCATGTCGCCATTCGGATTTTTGGTAGGGGGCCTTTTGGTAGTCGGCCTTGTGCATAAGCAGTGTGGCGCCCGGGCCCCGTAGCGTGATATTCTGCTTGTTAGAGGCAGACATCAACGATTCTCCTCGACCGATGAAGCGTCCCTTCATCGCGCTGATCGTTACGCCCGGCTCGAAGAATATTTCCTGATCGCCGGCCAACAGAATGGTATTAGATACGATCCAATCGCCGTCGAGCTTTGGCACAACAACCTTTTTCGCCCCTGAGTCGATGGCGGCTTGCAGAGCGGCGGTCGAATCGTTTTTGTCGAAACCCCACCAGGCCGCGTTGGCCACGCTCCGCTTGCCCGACTCGACCTCGGCGGCGAGTTTAGGATTTTTCTCGTTTCCTTTGCTGCTTTTCTCTGAAACGAGCGGGCTTTTGTCGGCCGCGGTTGCCGCGGGGTTTAGCAATGATCCGAGAAACAACGTCAAGGCTACGATGGCCAACTCGATTGTGGTTGCTGTTTTCATCAAACGAACCTCCCGGAATTTGAATGTCAATTAAACCGGCAAAATGAACACAAACACTAGATTACTCTTTCCGTTGGCCAGTTTCAACACGCCCCCGCAGTGTTGCCATACTTATGGCCTTCGATCCACCTCTTGAATGGATTTCCTAAGTACATCCGCGGAACGCAATAAGAGCTGTTGTTCTTGTTCTGAGAGTTTGCTTTCGAGCACACGTTCCACTCCGTTGTCTGAGAGAATACAGGGTACACTCAGGCAGACGTTGTGCAATCCGTATTCGCCATCCAGCATTGTGGAAACGGGAAGGACATTTTGCTCATTTCGCAGGATCGAACCAACGATACGGACCAGAGACAGACCGACTCCGAAATGGGTCGCTCCTTTGTAGTCGATGATGTGATATGCGGAATCCCGCACTTCCTTTTCGATCGCGTCACGCGTCTCCTCACGGCATTCGCACATGCCACACACCGGGCAGTGGTCATCGATCGACATTCCGGCCACATGTGCCAGTGACCAAGGGACGAATTCACTGTCGCCATGTTCTCCCAGTACATAAGCGTGAACGTTATGAACAGCGATCTGTAAACGCCGTGCGAGGATATGACGGAGACGCGCGGTATCGAGTACGGTTCCCGAGCCCAGGACCCGACCGCGTTCCCAGCCGCATTGCTTTGCGGCAAAGTATGTGAGCACATCGACGGGATTAGTGACCACAAGAAGCACGGCATCCGAATTTCGGCCAACGATTTCGGCAACAACACCCTTGACTATCCGGACGTTTTCATGAAGCAGATCAAGTCGATTTTGTCCGGGACGCTGCTTGGCCCCGGCTGTCATCACGATAACTTGCGCGTCGGCGTAGTCTTGGTCATCGCCGATGTGGATCTTTACCGCTGGGAAGAATGGCTGCCCATGAGACAGATCGAGTACCTGTCCTTCTGCAAACTGCCTGTCTTTATCGATCAGAGCAATTTCGTCCGCCAAACCTGTCTGCGCAAGCGCGTAAGCGAACGTGGATCCGACGGCGCCGGCCCCAACCACGACGACTTTGCGCGGTGTCCAGTTTTTGACTCGTTCCATGGCACGGCCTCTAAAAAGGAATTGACCACTTGCAGGTCCGATCCGGAGTTTCACATTTGTCTTCAACCGAGAGCCGATCTCGGCTGTCGGAGGTGTGATTCTAACACATCACTGCACTGCGTCAAGCACCTGGTCAATCGGCTCGAATCCAAGTTTCAGCGCCGGTGAATTCTGCTTGAGACGAAAGTCGCCCTTGGCCGGATTCACGAAGAGCGGATCGGCGGCAATGCTGTGTTGCTCGATGCCGTTTTGCCGTTGCCATCGCCCAGGATGCACATGCAGTGATGGATGTTGTTGTACTCGATCACGTTACGGCGCCCATGCAGGAACGGTTCGCGTTGCCGCCAGGATACGAGCGAAACACCTCTTCCCCATTTCGGATTTCTAGAAGCGTCCGCCGTGGCCCGATCGATTTCCTCCCAGCGCAGGGTGTTGCTACACTCGCCGGCCCTCTTTCGATTCCATCCGATGCGTCCGCTGACGACAATGCCCGTATAGGCCACGTCGTGCACATGATTGTGCGCGATGCGGTTGCTGCCGCTTTGCCATACGAAGATGCCCGGTGCGTGCCACAGGATCCGGCCGATGTGGTGGATGTGGTTGTCGATGACTGCGTTGTGTACGTTGACATCCTTGGTGCCGGGACCATAGCCAGCTAGCAGCACGCCCACGCCGCCCACATGGTGGATATGGTTACGCGCGATGCGGATTCTTCGCGCATACAAGTCACAACGAATCGCGGTTGAACCCGCGTTTGTAAACTCACATTGCTCGACCGCGCAGTCCTCGGCGCCGCGGAATCGCAACATCGCCGTGGGGCGATCGAACATCTCCCAATCGTGTTGCAATCCCCAGCCGGTCTTCTCCGGCGACCAGCGCCAATAGTCGGCGTGCGTGAACGTGAGCCCGCGGAAGATCAGCCCGCGGACGGACGTATCGTCCGGGCCGGTGTAGTCGATCTTGCCTTCCACGCGAACCAGTTCGGTCAGCTTTGGCACGACAATTCCTGAGGGTAGTTCGTGGCCCTCGTGCCAGAGATAAATCAGCCGTTTTTTCTTATCGAGCGCCCACTTGCCCGGTCCGTCTATGAACTCAACGGCGTTTTCGAGCCATGCCGTACCGTGGGGGAAATATCCGAACCTGGGCTTGTTCAAAGGATAGGTGCCCGGCACTGAGGTCTCGGCGGTCGCCTTGACGGGATCGACCTTGGTAATCGGCAGGAGGTTCACAACCCAGGGAGAGTTGGGGACGATGCGCAGATCGATCCCACGCTCGGCCGCGTCCACCGGAATTAATCCCTTGGGAAAATTCGTTTGCGTTTGGCTTTTGCTGATTGCCGTCGGCCTAAAGCCCGCGGATCGTGATCGTGGCAGTGTTCGCTGGCCGTTAAACAAGCTTGTAAAGTAAGCAATCCCTTCAGGAATGGGAGCACACCAAACCTCACCCCTGGCCGCCTCGGGTAGTCCCGGCAGATCATCGCTGACTTTCTTCCACCCCGTTATGGGCACTCCGGAACCAATCACAGGATGTTCACCTGAATAGGCCGCGTAGGTAATCTTTTGACCTTCGAGGGCCGAGTCTTCCAATCCGAAAATAATCGTGTCGGCAAGACGGTAATAACCGCCACGGAGCAAAACAAGAATATCTTTTTCGGGCTTGGTGTTTTTCAAGAGTCGAACCGCATCGCGGGCTCGCTGCAAAGAACGAAAAGGCTTTTGCTTGGTACCGGCATATGCATCGTTTCCATAGGGGGCAACATAGAAATCGGCCTGAACAGATTCGGTCGATGCCTCGGCGGTTGTTTGCCCAACTCCAAGAACCAACGATACGGATATGGCCAAGCAAAACAAGGACGGATGGAATTTCATTTTGTGTATACCTCTTTTGTGCCGTTTTTTAGCTCACTCAACCGATATCCCCACGTGTTTCTGAGTCTACAACCGGGCTAATGCAAATTCAATATCATATGCGGAATGCGCCCGTTTCTTTCGAGTATTATGGTATGTATTTCAGCGATTCGGCAAACCTGGACATGGTCCGATGGATAGGATATGATTATTTTATATTAACCATAAGAACTCGGGTTGGAAAACAGAGCGGAATGGCGCTAGCCACCGGCATTTCCGACACACCGGCGGCTAGCGCCGTGCCGCTCACCAACGCAATAACAAGGATCAAACAATGAAAACCACCCGCCGTAATTTCCTCAAAAAATCAGGTTCGTTTGCAGTCTCCGCCATTGCTTTATCTTCCACGGGCCGATCTCGATGTTTCGCCGCCCCCAGCGAACGCCCACGCGTCGCTAATGTCGGACTTCGCAATCAGGGCATTGCCGACGCCAATCGTGTGGCCCCCTTTGCCGACATTGTTGTCATGGCGGACATAGACTCTAAGGTTCTGGGAGAGTGCCGAGAGAAAATCAGCAAAAAGCAAAACGGTAACAAACCGGAGGGATTCAAGGATTATCGCAAGGTACTCGACCGTAAAGATATAGATGCGGTTTTTATCGCCACGCCCGATCACTGGCACACCAAGATAGCCGTTGAAGCGATGCGGGCCGGCAAAGACGTTTTTTGTCAAAAACCGCTGACCTTAACTATCGACGAAGGTAAGCTATTGCGCAACGTGGTTAAAGAAACGGGGCGCGTGTTCCAGGTTGGTACACAACAGCGCAGCGAAGGGCCTTTCCTCCAGGCCGTAGCCATAGTTCAAAACGGCCGCCTGGGAAAAATCAAGAAGGTCACTTGCGGCATCGGGTCGGTTCCCACATCCGGCGCCATACCGGTTGCGCCGGAGCCCAAAACGCTGGATTGGGATTTCTGGCTCGGACCGGCGCCCAAAGTCGCATATCGCGCTTTGCCCGAAATTCGCACGGGTTACGGCGGCGGTGTGCCGCTCTACTCCAACTGTCACTACTCCTTCCGT
>JAFGTN010000184.1 GCA_016934075.1 Pirellulales bacterium | reverse complement strand
CTTTCACGCATGGCCTTGCGAGCTTCGCAAGCCGCGGGTGTGGAACGCCGTGTGATCGGCGTCTCGCGATTCTCATCCGGAGGATTGGAAGAAGAACTCAACCGCAACGGTATTGAGACGATACGCTACGATCTGTTGGATCCCGAGGCCGTGGCGGCCTTGCCTGACGTAAAGAACGTCGTGTTCATGGCAGGCATGAAGTTCGGCACGACCGGCAAGGAATCCATGACCTGGGTAATGAACACGGTCATGCCCGGCGCCGTGGCCCGGCGCTATGCTGGCTCGCGAATCGTTGTCTTTTCGACGGGTAATGTATATCCGCTAACGCCCATCGACAGCGGTGGTGCCCGGGAAACCGATGACACCGGTCCCATCGGTGAATATGCCGCCAGTTGTCTGGGCCGCGAGCGGGTTTTCCAGTACTACGCCACGGAACTTGGCTCACCCACTTCCATCATCCGCCTTAACTACGCCGTGGAAATGCGCTATGGAGTGCTTGTCGACCTCGCTCGAAAGGTCCACGAGGGGCGGCCCGTCGATCTGACCATGGGCTACGCCAACGTGATTTGGCAAGCCGATGCCAATGCCATGATCCTCAACTCGCTGGGCCATGCGAGTGTGCCCGCCGCAATTTTCAACGTCGTAGGGCCCGAGACCATCAGCGTACGAGAGTCTTGCCGTCGATTGGCCCGGTTGATGGGCAAGGAGGTCGAGTTCGTCGGCCACGAAGCGCCCGATGCGCTGTTGAGCAACGGTACGTTCGCCTACGAAAAACTCGGCCAAACCACCGTAGACACCGAGCAGATGCTGGAATGGATTGCCGACTGGGTTGCAAAGGACGGGGAAACCCTGGGGAAGCCCACGCATTTTGAAGCCCGGGATGGGAAGTTTTGAGAGGGCAGAGGGCGGAGGGCAGATGGCAGAGGGCAGAGTGTGGAATGTCGAATGTCGAAATCAGAATGAGGAAAGAATGACGAATGATGGAATGTCCAATGTCCAATGATCAATGATCAATGAACAATGATCAATGATCAATGATCAATAAGCCCACAACTGATAACTGATAACTGAAATCTGGAGTCTTAAGTCTGAAGTCTTATGTCCTAAGTCGCTATGCCGGATTCTGTTCGGCTTACTTATTGGAGCAAGCAAAAAAATGTCAGAGCCGTTGAAGGTGGGCGTTATTGGTTTGGGGCATTTGCATCCTCGCACTTATATGCCGCATTTTCAAGCCGCCGCGGACACCCGAGTCGTGGCCGTCAGCGACGCCGACGAATCTTTGCGAGATTCGTTCGCCGCCGATTTTCAGGTTCGAGCATATGCCGATTGGGCAGAGTTGTTGAGCGAGGAAAACATCGACTTGGTCTATATCTTTTTGCCTCACGACGAATGCCCGGCGGCGGCCGAAGCTTGTGCCGCGCGTAAAATCCACGTTGTGGTGGAAAAGCCCGTAGCCAATACATCCGCTGGATGTCGTGCCGTGGTCGAAGCTTGCCGTGCGAATGAAGTGTATTTCAGCACACCTTACATGTGGCGTTTCCATCCGGTATGCTGCGAGATGAAACGCATCATTGATTCGGGTGTTTTGGGTCGCATTGTGGGTTGTGAAGGTCGCTGCGCCGCGGGCGGTCTGCATCGATACATCGAAGGCAATGCCGCCTGGATGTTGCAGCGAAAAAAAAGCGGCGGCGGGCCGATGTACAATCTGGGCGTGCATTGGATCGATCTTTTTCGCTGGTTTCTCGACGATGAGATTATAGAGGTCATGGGCAAAAATGTGCATGTCAACCAGGACTACGACATAGAGGATAATTCTTTCGCTATTTGCACGTTCTCCGGTGGTACCACCTTGGCTTTGGATATCAGCTACACCGTGCCCGACAGCTATCCCAACGGCCGTGATCTATATCTTTCGCTGCGCGGCACCGACGGCTGCATACACTATTCGCCGGCATTCGAAGGCACCAGCCAGACGTTACACGTTTGCAGTGACGACCACAGTTTCGGCGATGAACCGAGCCAGGTAATCGACTTTCATCTTGAGCCCTTGCCGGGCTACTGCGGTTCGTTGGGCTTAGAATATGTGGAAACGGTAGCCGCCGATATCCGTGGTAACCGCGAGCCGTTGATTGGCGGCCGAGACGCCGTCAAGGCCCTGCAGGTGGTGGAGGCTATCTACGATTCGTCGGAGACGGGCAAGGTGGTCGGCTTGGGAGACTGAGCCAACACCTCCCCGAAAAAAGTCCAGAAAAACCCTGGAATTGTGTTCTACGGTTTTCCCCGCAGGACTTCGCTGATCCGCTGAACCACCACGTACAGGACGGGTATCATGAACACGCCCAGCACGGTGCCGGCGATCATGCCGCCGAATACGGCCGTTCCCAGCGATCGTCGGCTGGCAGCTCCGGCCCCGCTGGCGATTACCAAGGGTACAACACCCAGGATAAACGAGAAGGCGGTCATAAGAATAGCGCGAAAACGCAGATTCGCCGCATGTACGGCCGCGTCGATGATGGATTTGCCTTCGGCACGCAGTTGTTTGGCGAATTCCACAATCAGAATCGCGCTTTTACTCGACAGGCCGATCAGCAGCACCAGGCCGATTTGCGTATAGATGTTGTTGTCGTATGAGCGCATCCAGGTCAGGGCGACGGCTCCCAGTATGGCCAGCGGCACCGATAAGAGCACGGCTATGGGTATCGACCAGCTTTCATACTGAGCTGCCAGAAACAAGTAGACCAGAATAATCGCCATGCCGAAAATAAACGGGGCCTGGTTGCCGGCAATGATCTGTTGATATGTCACGCCCGACCACTGGTAGCCCATCGACGTGGGCAGCACTTTGGAGGCCAGGGTTTCCATCGACTCGATTGCTTGGCCACTACTATAGCCGGGAGCGGGCTGTCCGGTGATGGTGGTCGAAGTGAACTGGTTGAAGCGGAAGATCGTCTGCGGTCCGACCGTATCTGTGACGGTTAATAAAGTGTTCAAGGGAACCATCTTTCCGTCGGTGCTTCGCACGTAGAGTTGATCGATGTCTTCTATTTGATTGCGAAATTGGCCGTCGGCCTGGATCATTACCTTGTAAACGCGGCCGAATTTATTGAAGTCGTTGACGTATGCCGAACCCAGATAAGCTTGCAGTGTGCTGAAAATGCTCTGCAGCGGTACATTCAGCTTTTTGGCCTTAACGCGATCGACGTTCAGAAACAGTTGTGGTACGGAGGCTCGCAGGTTGCTGTTCATGCGGGTAAGACGTCCGCTGGCTTCGCCCTCGCTGACCATGTCTTCGGCTGCAGTTTGAAGCATGATTACACCCATGTTTCCGCGATCTTGCAATTGGAACTCGAAACCACCTGCGTTGCCCAGGCCGGTGATCGGTGGCGGTAAAAACGCCAACGTTTGCGAATCTTGAATTGCCGCCAGCTTGGGGAAGATCGAATTCACGATGGCCTGTGCGTGCAACGAAGGATCGGATCGCTCGCTCCAATTTTCCAGCACCACGAAATATGTGCCCGCGTTGGGAATGGCCAAGGAGTCCAAAGCCGAATATCCCGAGATTTTGATTATATTGGATATGCCCGGTGTGTCTTCCAGAATCTTATCTATCTGAAGGAGAACATGATCCGTTCGTTCCAGCGTGGCCCCGTCGGGCAATTGTGTGTTTATAATGAAGTATCCTTGGTCCTCGTCGGGAATGAAGCCGGTAGGCACGTTGATGAAACCGTACACCATCAATCCCGCCATCACGATAAACAGCAGCATGGAAAACACGGCCCGACGGGCCATCAGGCCTACTGTATTCACGTAGCCGCCCCGCGTAAATTCGAAAACGGCGTTAAAACCGCGGAAGAATACACCTCGTGTTTCCGGCGTGGGTCGCAAAAGCACTCCGCAAAGCGCCGGGCTGAGTGTGAGCGCGTTGATCGACGAGAAAACCGTGGCCGTGGCGATGGTCATGGCGAACTGGCTGTACATCCGCCCGGTGATTCCGCCCATCATGGCCGTGGGAACGAATACCGCCAACAGTACCAGCGTGGTGGCCACAACCGGTCCGGTTACTTCTTCCATGGCCTTGGCGGTGGCCGCCTTGGCGTCGAGTTTCTCGGTGTCTATCAGACGCATTGTGTTCTCGACAACCACGATGGCGTCGTCGACCACGATGCCGATAGCCAGCACCAGCCCGAAAAGCGTAAGTGTGTTGATGGAAAGTCCCAGGCCCATCATAACCGCGAACGTGCCGATCAAGGCCACGGGGATGGTAGCCGCCGGAATGAGAGTGGTGCGGATGTCTTGCAGGAAAACGTAGACCGTGAGGATCACCAGAATTACGGCCACGAACAGAGTCTCTATTACTTCGCTGATCGAAGCCTTGACGAACATGGTCGTGTCGTAAGCGATCTCGTAATCGACGCCCTTGGGAAAAGCCTCGGCGAGTTTTTCCATTTCCTCGCGGATTCCGTTGGCCACCGCCAATGAATTGGCGCCGGGCAATTGGTAAATGGCGACGGCGATCGAAGGCTTGCCGTTGAGTTGCACCGACCAGTTATATGCCTGGGCCCCCAATTCGACCCGGGCCACGTCGCGAACCCGCAGAACTCGGCCCTCGTCGCCCACTTTTAGTACCATGTTCTCGAACTGCTCTTTGTCCGTCAGGCGGCCCAATGTGTTGACCGTATATTGGAACTCCTGGCCCGTGGGGCTGGGTGGCGCGCCGATCTGACCGGCGGCCACCTGCACGTTCTGTTCACGGATGGCGTCGACCACGTCGTTTGTCGTCAAACCTCGGGCCTTGAGTTTGTTGGGATTCAGCCAGATGCGCATGCCATAGTCCTTGGCACCCATCACCTCTACCTTGCCCACGCCGGGTACTCGAGCCAGCACGTCCTTGATGTTAATGCTGATATAGTTGCTCAGTTCGAGTTCAGGGTAACTATTGTCGGGCGAGATCAGGTTCACCATCAGCACCATGCTGGTCGAGCGCTTCTCGGTCTTGACGCCTTCCCGTTTGACTTCCTCGGGCAACTTGGGCTGGGCTATGGCCACGCGGTTCTGCACAAGCACAGTGGCCATGTCGATATCGGTGCCTACGGCGAACGTTACGGTCAGGTCGTATTTGCCGTCGTTGGTGCATTTCGACGACATATATATCATGTCCTCGACACCGTTGATCTGTTCCTCGATGGGAGTCGCCACGGTCTCGGCAACCACGTCTGCACTGGCGCCGGGATAAGTCGTGCTTACCGAAACGGTCGGCGGCGTAATGTCGGGAGTTTGCTCGACCGGCAGAAATCCGATGGTGATTCCGCCGATGAGCATGATCACAATCGAAATCACGCAGGCGAAGATTGGCCGGTTGATGAAAAAGCGGCTGAACATGCTGTGGTTCTCTCTGGCAGTTGTGATCCGGTATGGGGCTGTGAATTAAATACTCGACAGTTCTCGATAGGCAAGCTGGCGGGGCTTCCCGTTACTTTTTCTACTCCGGCTTAGGCTCTGTTTTGGGCTCGGACTTAGGTTCTGCTTTGGATTCACCTTCGGGCGATTTTTTCGCCGGTGCGGGCGTCTCCGCCATTTGCGGATCGACCGGTAATCCCGGCCGAGCGCGTTGGATGCCCTTGATGATATAGTTTTCATCCGCGGCAAGCCCCTTGCGGATCACCCGCATGCCCTTCGTCAAGGTTCCCAATTCCACGTGGCGTTGTTCGACGATGTTATCCTTGACCACAACCAGCACGTACTTGCCGCTCAGATCGGTTCCGATGGCTTCTTCGCTCACGAGGATCGCGTTTTTTTGAGTCTGGCCGGGAATCCGTACTCGGACGTATAGCCCCGGATAGAGGAAGCCTTCTTTGTTGGGGAATACACCGCGGATCAACGCCGTGCCGGTTTCCGTGTCGACCCGGTTGTCGAGGAAATCCAACTCACCTTTGTGCGGAAAGCCTTCTTCGTTGGCCAATCCCAGATAGATCGTCTTTTCGGCTTTGGGATCGTTGACTTCACGCCGCCATTTCATGTACTCCAGGACGACGGGTTCGCTGATGTCGAAGTAGACGTCCATGGGATCCAGCGAGACCACCGTGGTCAGTAGCGTTTTTTCCGTGCCGCCCACCAGGTTGCCGGGATCGACCAATTTGCGTCCCACCTTGCCGCGTATGGGACTGGTAATTTTCGTATATCCCAGATCGATTTTGGCTTGTTCGATGTCTGCCTTGTCGGCAAGTATCTGCGCCTTAGCGGCGTCGCATTCGGCTTTTTTGGTCTCGTATTCCTCCTTCGTGACAGCCTTGGTCGCTACCAGCTTTTCCGCTCGCCCGAGATTGGCCTCGGCCAGTTTTAAAGCAGCTTCGGTCTGGGCCAGTTTGGCATTGGCCGCGTCGAGACGGGCTTGGAAGGGCTCGGGTTCGATCGTAAAAAGCAAAGCATCTTTTTCGACGATTGCACCCTCGGTGAAATTAGCCGTTTGCAGGATGCCTTGAACCCGCGCGCGAATTTCTACCGATTCGGTGCTTTTGGCCATGCCGGTAAAGTCGCTGTAGTCTACCACGTCTTGTACCAGCGGCTTGGAGACGGTCACTTTTGGCGGCTGCGGTTTGGGCATTTCCGCCGTTTCGCAACCCGAGAGGATCAGGTTGCCCGATGCCAGCACGGAAATTATTAGATAATTCTGAATCTTCACGGTCAGTATCTCGCTTGGGACTTGGGGCGGTTTGGGATATGACGAAACGATTATATTGCACAGTAAGTGTAGAATTCCTACGTATAATGGCAAGCATCCAGCCCGTTGAAAAACACAAGTTAGACCTACTAATTTAAATAAAGCCGGCTTGCCGGGTTTGTTTGAATTATGGCAAGTACTAATGGCAAAGGGGCGTAAGTCCCTTGTATTGTGGAGTTTACTACTTCGACTACACAAGCCATGCGTAATGGAAAACAACCGACGCTACGCGTCGCTTCCTTTCCATATAGGTCTAACTTGTGTTTTTCAACGGGCTGCTAAATCAACTTTTTCCCCCCCGAATCGTGGAACATTTTGTCTGTGGTCAGGACTGCAAAAAGCCTCTAGTCATCACAACCGGTAACATTTTCGTCTTTTTATGTATTTCGAGTAAGGTATTTGCTGAAATGGGGACTTTCGGTCTAACAGATTCTCCCGCTGGGTGTGACGTGAGCTAATCTTAACGTAGGTAGTTTTGGCCATTGGTCTTTAGTTCGGCCGGCCGAACAAAATAGGTTGGTTTGGAGGTTTTGATAGATGTCGGAAAACAAATTCGTGCGAAAGCAAATCTTTGTCGATCCCAAGGTACAAGGGTCGCTGATTTTTCGTGTCATAGCTTACTGGACAGTTTGCGTACTGACGATTTCGATCATGCTGCTTTGCTGGCGGATGCTGACAGGACCGGCCAGGCCGCCGCTCACTCATCTGGACGATATGTGGTTCAAGTTCGGGCCTGCGTTGATCGCCTCCTTTATCCTGTTGCCGTTGGTGATTTACGATATAGTGAAAATTTCCAACCGTTTCACGGGACCACTCCTACGTCTGCGGCGATGCATGCGTGCCTTGGCCGCAGGTGAAGAAGTCAAGCCGATCAGATTCCGTGAAGGCGACTTCTGGCAGGATTTGGCCAAGGATTTCAATGCCGTCGCCGCACGTGTGCAGAACGGTGAAGTTCAGAGGACAGAGGATGGAGGACAGGGGACAGAAGGCAGAGGTCAGGAAGCGGAGGAAGAGCAGGCTGCTTCTGTTTGAACTTGGCGATTTGCTGTTTGTAGTTCCGCCTTTAGGCGGCTGAAGCCTGCAAAACGCTGAAAGCTTGTTCGTATTCCGCCTGAAGGCGATACTAAAAACGGGGGCACCAAGTTGGATTAGTGCGCTGTTGCGGCAAGTCTTCCGTCTATTTTTTCCAACGGCATTGTCTCTCGAGAACGCGACGATAAACACTGGCAACGCCCGCGGCCATCGCCTTGTCGGAAAACTTCTCGCCGTGTCGCTGGCGGGCATTGACTTGCATTTCGTGCCAATCGGTTTCGCCGTCGATAATCCGCCGCAATGCGAGGCGGAGATCCTCATGGTTGTTCGGTTCCACGACGAGACCGTCAATGCCGTCG
>JAFGTN010000183.1 GCA_016934075.1 Pirellulales bacterium | reverse complement strand
TTTTGGGCAACCTGGTGCGGTCCCTGCCGGGCGGAGATGCCCAACATCCTGGAGAACTGGAACAAGCACCACGCCGACGGCTTCGAAGTGATAGCGATCAGCGTGGACCAGGACATGAAGGCCTTACGTGAATTCGTGGCCAAGGAGCAGCCGCCCTGGACAGTCGTGGCAGACAATTTTCCCACTAACCAAAACAAAATGGGCGCGCGATACGGAATTCGCGGCATTCCCGCCTTCATTCTACTGGGCAAGGACGGTAAAGTCGTCGCGGTAAACTGTCGCGGGCCCCGACTGGGCCAGGAGATCGCCAAGTTGATCGGTGATCGCGGCTAGCCAACGCCAGATGTGTTCGGCGATCTGGGTTGCCGTTGCTTCTGGAACCTTGGTCGAGTAGTTGTAAGTCTCGTGTGGATGGTACAATACGCTACAGTGTTATACAAATCGGACTACATGAAAGGGGTTCAATGACCTCGGACGATCCAAAGCCTCATAGCGGCCTTCTTACTGGGTTCTTCATACTATTGATCACCGGGTCCGTCCACTTACTCGGTAGCGCGGTGCTTTTTGGGATTATCAGCGGTCCATTTGCAGTGGTGGCCAGCCCTTTTCTTTCGCTTTTTGGGTGGTTCTTTGTATTACCTGAACTTGTGGGAGTCACAGTCCAGTGGTTTGTTTACGACCCTCGCAAGGGATCTCGATACTTTTGGCAGTTATTGCTTACTTCGGTTTTAATCGCTTGCCCGCTGATGGCTCTGATTGGTCCCAAAGAAGAGGGAGATGGATTTCGATGGACCTGTGCCTACGTCATTGCTACTGCGGTTGCGGTGATGTGGTCCATGTTGGCGATTCGCATGGCAAAGCGTGACGTGCTATCAGCGGAAGATCTGCTTATAAGTCAGCGGAGCGAACCGGTTCCCCGCGGTTTGAATTCGACCGCGAATTGAGAACATGAGCCTTGATGTGCATAGCGCGAGCCCTTCCCCGGCTCCGGTCGCTCATTTCTGGCGTTACTCACGCCGCTGTCCCATTTGCTCATGGAATGACCCGAATATCGACCGAACTACGAAAACCGGGCGACTTCGGTAAGGTTGTCACTCGACCTGTCACATCTCTCACTTGTGAACGCCGGGGCATCACCTACCAGACAGTCCATCTTCCCGGAAACTCGTCATTTCTGAATAGGCCGTATCAAAGGAACAAGGTTGTCCACTCTCTGGCCCATGCCGGCAGGGAGCCTCTTCTGTTACGCCAGATCCCTACTTATAGGTTATCGACTCTGTATGTTGAAAGTTTATGATCAAAGGTTAAGTGCAGATCGGCGTATCGCCTTCCACTATTGAGGGCATGACCATGAATGATTCCAGCTTGTCGAAACTGGATATATCGGAGCCCAAGAAACACGGGTGTCGGCTTTTGCCAAAGGTAAAAATCAGGCAGTTTAGTTTGTGGGCTCTTCTATTTTCTTTGGTTGTATTTGCATTCACATTAGTGATTCGGGAGTACAGCATCTCTTACGGTGTGCAAAGCTCCAAACACTAAATCTCAAAAATACACAAATCACCGAGGAGGGCATCGAGAAGCTTCAGCAAGCCTTGCCGAACTGCAAAATCTTTCGCTAGTCGCGGTGGTTGACCGTGCGATTGGTGCAAAACCCTGTGGGGCGTGAGATGCGTCATCAAACGATCCATTTACGAATAATGTCTCGAAAACACATCTTTTCTGGATGGTTGAGGCCGATAAGCAAGCACTCGGTAAACGAAACATCCCGAAAAGCTACGGCAGCGGGATGTCTTTGATCTTGTACTCGAAGCCCGTCGAGAGGATATCGGCCGGGGTTTTGTAGACGAAGGTCATGCCGGTCGGTGGTTTTTCCAGAACGAAAAGGTACTTGATGCCCACCTCATTTTTGCTCTGGTGTGTGGTTTCGATGCCGTCGTCCTTGATCCGTTTGCCGTCGGGGGTTTCCAGATAGGCCTCGTTGTTGAAGATCCAGTCGCGGTGCGACTCGAGGGCTTCGCCCGCCTCGTCGAAACGGATCGACACGGCGATCTCCCAGACACTTTCATCTTTGCGGGCGTGATCCAGAGTAACCGTTACGCCGGCAACCCGTTTTTCCACGCCCTTGGCCTGGGACAATTTGTCGAAGCGGAAGGTGGTGGTCTTGCCGGGCAGGACGGCGTCCAATCGGCCGTCGAGCGTGGCAATTTTTCTCACGTCGCGAGGCGGCAAGGCCATGGGCAGATACATTTCGATCGTCGTTTCATCGCGATTCACCTGGGCATCGATCTCGCCGCCGTGGCGGTTGTCGACCGTCAACGCGCGGCCGTTTTCGTCCACTGCCCGAATGTCAGCCAAATTCTGCCGCAAGCTGATAGGCGCCAGGCGCGGTTCCCAACTGACCTCCAGCTTGATTTTCATCGACTGCCGCCCCGTATCGCGAAGCTCGCGGGTAGCGATAATCGTAACCGGCTCGATGCGAAACGGTCCTGTATATACCGTATGATCCTGTCGTCGGGTGTCTTTTCCGCTTTTTGCGATGATACCCACGGCCCGCTCGGAGGCATACGGATAAACGGTCATGCCAGCCTGGTCGAGCACTTGATCCAACGCCTTCCAAAACGGCACCTTGTCCAGATTGATTTTCAACTTGGGATCGGTTTTCGCCTGGCCGAACTTTTCCCGCAGGTCGAGGATCTTGTTGCCCGTCTGTTTTTCAACGGCCGCGAGAAATTCCGACAGGGGCATCGATTCGCCCTTCAAGGTCACGGTAGAAGGACTCGCGGCCTCTTGTGCCTGCGCTTCTTGAAGCTTGCGGCGAATCCGAGCCAGACGCTGTTTGGTTTCCGCCGAGGTGCGGCTGTCGATCTTGGGAAGCAGTTCCAGCGCCTGGGGACCGAGTTCGATCAAATCAGCCTCGGCCTTCTGCCGGTCGGCCAGTCGCGGAGCGTCGAGTTGTCGTGCCAGCTTGCGTACGTCGAGCGCCAACTGCTCAGGCGAAGTGGTATCATCGGGCGCCGCGACCATAAGGCAGCCCGCCAAAAGTAATACACCGCTCATTGCCTGTCCTCCCGCTATGTTGATGTGTTTAGCTGTAATTGTATACGCGGCAGCCTTTTTCTGCCGCCATGAGAAATGCATTTTACTAAAAAAGCTTACTGCCCGAAGGTACGGTTATGACGCTGACATCTGTCTCGCAACATCCCCTTCATTGCATACCCCCAATTAGCATGACTTTTCATGACCTAGACTTATTAGAGGTCTTTTCGATACTCCTCTCCTTTTCTTGGATGTCTATAGGATGAGTGATCTTGCAAAACTTTTCTCGACAATAGCCCGCATCGCGACGGTTTTTAGCGTTTCGAGTGTCTGCGCGTTACTGCTATCGGCGTCGACGGCAATTGCCGGTTCGAAATCGTTCGAAGGCATGATCGAGGTTACTGTCGACGACCGGGAATTCGAGGGCCGGCCATTGGCCTGGGATGAGGAAGTTGTCCATCTTTTGGGCCGTGACGGCAGGTTCTTATCGTTTGATCCCAAAAAGGTCAAGGAATTCCGTCAGACGGGCCAGCAGTTCAGGCCATATTCGACCTCGAAAATTCGCTCGATGTTGCTACGGGAGTTGGGATCCGGATTCGAGGTTACCGGCACTAGCCATTACATGGTCGCACATCGCAAAGGCCAGCGCGACAAATGGGCGGAACGTTTCGAAGATTTATATCGTTCGTTCGTGCGATACTTTTCCGTGCGCGGTTTCAAGCTCGAGGAACCTTCTTTCCCCCTGATAGCCGTTGTCTGCCGCAACCAGAATGAGTTCATGCGTCTTACGGCCGAGCAGGGCGTGCCGGTCGGACGTGGCATATTGGGCTTTTATTCGTTGAAAAGCAACCGAATCACGCTCTTCGACCGGGGCGAAAACGGGAGCATGTCGCACGGTTGGCAAACCACCGGCTCGACTATAATTCACGAAGCCACGCACCAGTTGGCATTCAATACCGGCATCAACAGCCGCTACAGCCCGCCACCGCTCTGGGTTGCAGAAGGATTGGCAACGCTTTTCGAAGCACCCGGCGTATACGATTCGAGCGCATACAGATCACGAGACGACCGCATAAATCGCGTGCGATTTACGGATTTCAAGAAAATACCACGCACGAAAAACGGCGAACTGCCTATCGCCCTGGTTGCCTCCGACGGTCTTTTCCACTCTCGGCCCGACATTTCATATGCCGAGTCCTGGGCCATGACTTTCTATCTGGTCGAAACCCAACCGCGCCGGTTCATGAAATATCTAAAAAAAACGGTCGGGCATCGACCTTTCACAAAATGTGCATCCAAGCAGCGAATCAAGGATTTTACTTCCGTATTCGGAACAGACTGGCGTATGTTTGACGCCCAATTCATGCGTTACATGAACGAGCTCGAATGAAACGGGGATTTCCCACCTGGAAACACGGAGGCAAACGCTCCCGGCGAGCTGGGGGTAAATTGCACGGGCAAAATGCCGTTATAATCCCTACAGGTGGAAGATTTTTTTGACCGTGGGCGATACGTAAAGTATACGTACGTATCAAATTATATTCGTTTAGAGTGCCCTTCCGCGGGAACTTCCCTCGGGCGCGGTAAAGGTAAAATTGCAGAGAGATATATCAGCGGGCAGCAATAAAGTTTCAGGAATCGGCCCCCATGGAAGATCCGACTTCCACAATCATCAGTACTCCGACCGAAACGGCCTCGCCGTTTTCTCGGGGATTGTCCAAATCGCTTAGCGAACAGCGCCGCCAAATCGAAGAGTTTTTGGCGAGCCGTCGTGAGCGCATGGACGGTGTGGAATCGCAGCTTAACAAGGGCCTTGCCCAAATCGTCGAAGAACTGGTTCGCTTGCGGAGCGAGGCAAAAAGCGCCGGTGAAGAGCTGCAAAGCCGCGAGGCTCGATTGGAGCAGGAAAACGAGCAAATAGAACAGATGCGGTCTGATCTCGATGCGGCAAGGACGGCCCTCGACGAATCGCGGGCAGAATGGGACGAATCGCGGCGAGAGACGGAAAAGCAACACACACTTCTGTTGGAGCAGATTCAGCAACACCAGCAAGAACAACAGCAACAGCATCAAGTCCAACTCGAGGAAATGGCCCAGCGCCAATCGGCTTTGGACGAAGCGCGCGAAGCCCTAGAGCGCGAGCGAGAACGGCAACCTGAATCGAATCCGGACGACGCCCGCAAGCTCAATGAGTTGCAATCCGAGTGCAACGAGCTTCGCCGTAATCTGGAAGAGCGTCCCCAGGCGACCGGCGACATTCCCGAAGAAATCGAACGTTTGACGTCCGAGCGAGACGCGGCCGTGCGTAACCTGGAAGAAACAGAACGTCTGCTGGCCGAGGCGGAAAACAAACTGGTCGAAGCGGCCAATGGCGGTGAAGGTTCGGACGGATCGGAATATAAACAGCGATACAAACTGTCACTGGAGGACATTCGCCAACTGAAAAAAGAAAACAAGGAACTCGCAGAAGCACTCTCGCAAGCCAAGTCCCGGACACGAGCCGCAGGAGGCAGTTCGGGAAGCGCCGCTGGAGCGCTTAGCTGGGAAGCCCAAAAACAACAGCTACTGGCGTCTTTGGAGAACGGATACGACGAAAACGATCCCGAGGATGCGCAGCAGCGCATGCAAATCGAGGATGTCGTGAAACGAACAGAGCTTGCAATTTCGCAAAAGGACGACGAAATCAAGGAACTGAAAAAACTTCTTGAAGACCAAAGCGAAAATATCGGCACGGTTGCCGTTGGAGCCGCCGCCTTCGGCGAAATTCTGGATAACGATCAGATTATCCAGGAAGAGCGCGAGAGCCTGAAAAAACTTCAGGAAGAAATGCGCCAAAAGCTCTCGGCCGCCGAGATCGAGCTGTCCGTGGAACGGGCAAAAATTGCCCGACAGTTGGTGCAAATCGAAGAAAAGACTCGGCAACTGGCACAATATCAACCGAGCGAAACATCCGGCAACAAGAGCCAAACCGACGAGCAAGTGAAGCCGTCTCGCGGTAGATGGCTCTCGCGGCTGGGACTTAGCGACATCGAAGAGTAATACGCTTTACTCGGATTCAACTTCGGGACAAACCGGCACCCATTCGAAGTGCGGCCCCAAAGTATCGGCGATGAAATGGTCCTGATGTTGGCGACCGTTTCCTCTTCTCTATTCACACCAAACAGAGAAGAGGAAACCGTACTTGGCAAGGCCTAAACCGCCGCAAGCGGCAGGGCTAAAAACCTGTCCTCTGTCATCTATCCTCTGTTCTCTAACTAAATCATCCGCTAAATTCCGTGAAGAACCATATTATTAAAGTGATGGGTTGAATTATCCCGCACCAATCGGCTATGATCAAGGGACCTGCCCACTAATCCGCAATCGGATAACTTCGGTATTCATATCACTTTTGCCCACCGAGGAGCACACCATGAAACGCATCCTTCCCGTATCGTACGCAATAATGTATCTGCTCTGTGTTTTGCTACCGGCAACCGCCACTGCCGAAGCTTCCGGAGATGGCGATAAATCTTTTCAACTGTTCACTCGTGCCCGCGAGAAAACCGACGACGGGCAGTTCAAGCCGGTTTACAAGACAGTGAATCTCGATCCGCGCAAGACGGCCATCATCGTCTGCGACATGTGGGACACGATCTGC
>JAFGTN010000182.1 GCA_016934075.1 Pirellulales bacterium | reverse complement strand
CTGAATGCCGCTATCGAAGCCGCCCGTGCCGGCGAACACGGCATGGGCTTTGCAGTCGTGGCCGATGAGGTTCGCAAATTGGCCGAACGCTCCAACGAGGCCGCCGGCGAAATCTCGGGCCTGATCAAAGAGTCTAGTCAACGCGTCGAAGAGGGCGCCGAACTGAGCGCCAAAACCGGCGCATCACTGAAGCGAATCATCGAAGGCGTGGAAGCCACAACCACGCGGATCAGTCAGATCGCCTCGGCAACCATCCAACAAGCCGCTAGTGCCGAAGAAGTGTCCAAGGCCATTGCGCGTGTCTCCAGCGTCACCGACCAGGTTTCGTCCGGCAGCGAAGAAATGGCCTCTAGCAGCGAAGAACTCGGTTCACAAGCCGCGACACTACAAAACATCGTAACACGCTTTAAGACCAACGCCTAAAACACATGGTATGCCCATTCTGGGCGCAAAAACCGCCTCCCTCACCCATCCTGAGCGTGCCACACTGCAGTCTATACATAACAGGAGGTCGGGTCTTGTTGTTTCCCGACCTCCTGTTTCATTGTTTAATCTTTTTTGAAAGCCGATCACGACTTCGGTTTGCGCGGATAGTCGCCGGAAAGGGCCTTCATGAATTCAACCAGGTCCTTCTTGCCTTCAGGTGAGATTTTATTCTCGCCCACGGCCTTGAGCATGCCGGAAACCTTCTCGTGCTTCTTACCGCCGTCGGCCATGATCGCTACGGCTTCCTCCAGTGTGGCCACGCTACCGTCGTGGTAATAGGGGGCCGTATTGGCAACCTCTCGCAACATGGGCACGCGGAACTTGCCCAGATCCCTGTCTTTCTTTGTCACGGCCTTGCGACCTTCGTCGGGCGGTTTCTTATCCATGCCGATACCGGCATTGTAAAAGCGGAAATTGCTGAATACGGGCGGAGTGTGACAGGTCGAACAGCCAACCTCTTCAAACAGTTCCATGCCGCGCTTCTGCGAATCGGTAAGCGCCTTCTTGTCGCCGGCTTTAAATTTATCGTACGGCGAGTTGCCACTGAGCACAGTGCGTTCAAAGGCCGCGATCGCCATGGCAACGCCTTCTCGAGTCACGTCGGTACCGAAGACCTGCTGGAAGGCTTCTTTATATTCACTGAGGTTATTCAAATCGGCGATCATCTCTTTTAGCTCGTGACCCATCTCGATGGGATTCTCAATTGGACCCAACGCCTGCTCTTCCAGACTGCCCGCGCGGCCGTCCCAGAACTGTGAGGTGGCGTAGGCCGAGTTGATTACCGAAGGCGAATTCGCGCCACCCACTTGCTTGCCGATGCCCTTGCTGGTGGGGGTGTGCTCGGCCCAGGCCATGGCCGGATCGTGGCAAGTCGCGCATGAAATCGTGCCGTCCTTGCTCAAACGTTTGTCGAAATAAAGCTTCTCGCCCAGGGCGATCTTGGCGGCCGTCATGGGATTGTCGGCGGGGATCGGAACCGGCGGCAGACCCAGCGGAGTTTTGACCTTGCCGTTGTCCAACAACGCTTCGTACTTGGCGAGATCGGCGGTCGGTTTATTCGCGGCCGGTTTGGCAACCGGCGCCTTAGCCTCGGCAGCTTTTTTCTCGGGAGCTTTCGTTTCGGCGGCCTTCTTTTCAGGGACCTTTGCCTCGGTAGCCTTGGTATCAGCAGCCTTTTCAGTCTTGTCCTTATCGGCGTCCTTCGACTCCTTTTCACCTGAATCCTCTTCACAACATGATTCGGCGGGGCTGGACTTGGTTTTCTCCTTTGCCTTATTCCCTTGGTCGCAGCCCAACGAGCACACAAAAATAAGCAATAAACACCACCCCGCAGCTAACCAACTAAATCTTCTCGTCGAACACATCGTCATCTACTCCTTGCGATACGGTCTCGTGTGATTAGTTTGGCGCGGGCAAACCGCACACCCGCCATGCTGTTATGGTAGCAATCTGCATTAATAATTACAGTCCTTCAAATGCTTTTATCCAAGGTTTTGTTGACATGTTCAGGCTCAATTTTGTTTTCCACGAAACAAAAAAATTTTATTCACCCGAGACACCATTGCAAATTTCTTTCCCCCTTTGACTAGTCACCGGCAATCAATCTCCTCATGTAACCCAATCGCCCTCAGTTAACAAACTGATTTCTTCACACAGCTTCACAGCTAGCACCACTCTTGCTAGCCTTTGTGGAGTCAAAAAACTGACAATTTTGTTACTTGCACTAAAAACCATGCCTGAGGAGTTAGTTCGTGCCTAAACATAAAAGCATCGATAAAGTCATGATTATAGGCTCCGGCCCCATCGTCATTGGTCAAGCATGCGAATTCGATTATTCCGGAACCCAAGCCTGCAAGGCTCTTCGAAGTCTGGGTTATGAGATCGTGTTGGTCAATTCCAACCCGGCCACAATCATGACCGATCCCGGCATGGCCGACGTGACCTACATCGAACCGCTCAATCTGACCGCCCTCACCGAGATCATCGAGCAAGAGAAACCCGACGCGCTTTTACCGAACCTGGGCGGTCAATGTGCATTGAACCTCGCCTCGGAACTGGCCCGCGCCGGTGTTCTCGCAAACAACGACGTCAACGTCATCGGAGTACAACTCGACGCCATCAAACGCGGCGAAGACCGACAGGCCTTCAAGGACACCATGAACCAGCTAGGTATCGAAATGCCTAGAAGCCAGATAGCAAACTCACTGAAAGAGGCCGAAAAGATCGTGGAGGATATCGGCCTGCCTTGCGTTATCCGTCCGGCCTATACGATGGGCGGCACCGGCGGCGGGCTGGTCTACAACATGGAAGAGTTCCGCACCGTGGTAACGCGCGGCCTCAACGCCAGCCTCGTCAACCAGGTGCTCATCGAAGAATCGGTACTGGGCTGGGAAGAACTCGAACTGGAAGTCGTCCGCGACGCCAAGAACCAGATGATCACCGTCTGCTTCATCGAGAATGTCGACGCCATGGGCGTGCATACTGGCGACTCATACTGCACGGCTCCCATGCTCACTATTAGCCAGGAATTACAAGACAGGCTGCAGAAATACTCCTACGACATCGTCAACGCCATCGAGGTCATCGGCGGCACCAATGTGCAATTCGCCCACGATCCAAAAACCGGTCGCGTGGTCGTAATCGAAATCAATCCCCGAACGTCCCGCTCCTCGGCCTTGGCCTCAAAGGCCACCGGATTCCCCATCGCTTACGTCTCATCACTTTTGGCCGGTGGACTGACCATGGACGAGATCCCCTACTGGCGCGACGGCACGCTGGAGAAATACACGCCCTCGGGCGATTACGTGGTGGTTAAATTCTCCCGCTGGGCATTCGAAAAGTTCGAAGGGCTCGAAGACAAGCTGGGCACGCAGATGCGGGCAGTGGGCGAGGTCATGAGTCTGGGCAAGAACTATAAAGAAGCCTTCCAAAAAGCCATCCGCTCGTTGGAGATCGGCCGCTCGGGTCTGGGATTCGCCAAGGATTTCAACCAGCGCTCGCTCGAAGACCTCATGAATATGCTGGCCGAACCGTCCTCGGAACGGCAATTCATCATGTACGAGGCCATCCGCAAAGGCGCCG
>JAFGTN010000016.1 GCA_016934075.1 Pirellulales bacterium | reverse complement strand
GAACGCCGAACACAAAGAATCGCTAGCGAAGATCAAAGCCGCCGCCGACGCCGTGGGCAAGACGGTCTGGGCCGGCTGCGACGGACCGGCGCTACGAGCCGCGGGCTATAACTTCATCTGGATCGGCACCGTTTCGACCGTGCTGCGTAACGGGTTTTCGGCCGCGGTTGCCGCCATTAATGAAGCAAAAGGCACGAAAACCGTACGCAAGGAGCCGCCGGCGTAGGAAATGTCGAATGGCGAAATCAGAATGACGAGAGAATTAAGAATGTTCAATGATCAATGCTCAAATCCCAAGTCTGATAACTGACAACGGGTCACTGAAATCTCATACCTCATACCTGGTAAAAAACATTCGTCCGATTCGAAATGGAGGTACATGGTTCCATGGTTTGTTTCTTTTCACGGCGATCGGCTTTTCTGATAACGGCGCTTGTGGGAATGCTTATCACGACGGGCACAGCCCGGGGCGACTTGCGGATAAAACTCGATCCGCCCGGCGAGCGGGAATTCATTCTCGACAAGGCACAGCTTATTGCCGCGGGCGAAGGACGATAAAAACGAACTGCCCGACGCGTTGATTACACTTGACGATTGAGCAACGGCTCGGGAATTGGTGTTCACACAGGCCTCTCGGCTCAGCGGGAGCTTCGCCCTCCCCGTGCTTCCAGCTTCACCTTGCCATGAGCCCCACCGCCGGGTCGCGACCCGGCCTACTCCTTCTCCGCCCTAGCCTTCTGCAAGTATTCTTCCAGAATTACGGGAATCTTATCGGGTGTGACTTCGGCGTGGACATTTTCGTCGATCATCATTACCGGTGCCAGGCCGCAAGTGCCTATACAGCGGGTGCCTTCCAGCGAGAACATACCGTCGGGGCTGGTTTCGCCGAATGTTATGCCCAATTCGTCCTTGAGCTTGGCCGCCACCAGATCCGCGCCCTTAACGAAGCAGGCTGTGCCCATGCAGATGTGGATCATGTACTTTCCGCGGGGCTTGAGGCGGAAGTAGTGATAGAAACTGGCCACGCCCGAAACATCGGCGGCCGGCACGCGCAACAGTTGCGCCACGGCGTCGAGATGTGGACCGTCGAGGAAACCGAACTTGGCCTGCACCTTGTGCAAGACGGCGATCAGCAGCCCGCGAGGATGTTCGTCCTTGCGGCATTCGTCGATAAACTCGGCGATATCCTCGCCCAACACGGCACGACTGTCGGCCTCGACCATTTCCCAATTATCGGTTGTTGATGGCATTTTTATTTTAATTTTGAGGTATGAGACTTAGGACATAAGACTTAAGACATAGGACTTCAGACTCCAGACGTCAGTTTTCAGACTTGGGATTTGATCATTGAACATTCTTAATTCTCTCGTCATTCTGATTTCGACATTCGACATTTCTGCCCTCTGCCCTCCAACTTCGTTCTCATATTCCTCTCGGTAATTTCGCCTCGTACGATGTGTGCAGCAGTTCGTGGGCCTTAGCCGAGCCGGGCTCGCCGAGAAAATCCTTGTAGAGTTCCTTGATGGCCGGATTCTCGCGGGATTTGCGAAGTTTTTTGGCCTTGTCGATGCCGTAGAGCACCTCGGCCCGTTTGCGGAGCACTTCGGCGTCAAGGATATGCGTACCCGGCGGTGGATACGGCTGGCCGCCGCCGCCGATGCATCCACCGGGGCAAGCCATGACCTCGATCACGTGGAAATCCTCTTCGCCGGCTACGACCTTGTCCAAGAGTACCTTGGCATTTTCCAGGCCGTTGGCCACGCCCACGTGCACGTTGTGTGCCCCGATGGCCACGTATGTCTCGCGCAGACCTTCGACGGCGCGGACCTCGGTAAACTCCAGGCGGTCGGCCGGTTTTCCGGTAACCATCTCGCTGGCCGCCCGCAACGTGGCCTCCATCACACCGCCGGTCGAGCCGAAAATATCGCCGGCGCCACTGGAAAGACCCAAGGGCGAATCGAATTCGTCGTCGGGCAGGCCGTCTAAGTCGATTCCATAGCACTTGATCATCCAGATCAATTCCCGCGTCGTCAGAACCGCATCCGTATAGGGAGTGCCCTGCTCGTCCATGTGTTCGGGACGAGCCATCTCGTATTTCTTCGCCACGCAGGGCATTACCGCCACCATGAAGATCTTGTCCGGATCGATACCCGCGGTCTGGGCATAGTGTGTCTTGGCCAGCGTCGAGAGCATGCTCATGGGCGATTTGCAGGTCGAGGCGTGCGGAATCAGAGCCGGATAGAATTTCTCCATGAAACTGATCCAACCGGGAGAACAGGAGGTAATCATCGGCAGCGGCCCGTTTTCGAGTCGCGAGAGAAACTCGTGCGATTCCTCGACTATCGTCAGATCTGCGCCGAAGTTCGTATCGAAAACCGCGTCGAAGCCCAAACGCCTCAGCGCCGTGACCATGCGTCCGGTGGCATCCGTACCCGGCGGCATATCGAAGCCCTCGCCGATGGCCGCGCGGATCGACGGAGCCGTTTGCACCACCACGTGCATCTCCGGATCGGCTAAAGCATTCCAAACGTCGTCTGTGCTTTGTTTTTCCAAGAAAGCGGCCGTGGGGCAGACGTTGATGCATTGGCCGCACTGGATGCAAACCGATTCGTCCATCTCACAGAGATGAGCCGGTCCGACCACGGTGGTGAATCCGCGGCCTTGCTGACTGAGGTTATGCACGCCTTGGATCTCGGCGCAAACCCGCACGCAACGCCCGCAGAGGATGCACTTTTCGGGATCGCGTACGACCGAGTGGCTCGTGTCGCTCTTGGGGAAGCGTTTCCGTTCACCCGCGAACAATCGTGTGCGCACACCCATCGAATAGGCCAGGTTCTGCAACTCGCAGTTGCCGTCGCGCTCGCATGTCTGACAATCCATGGGATGATTGTCCAAGAGCAGTTCGACGATATCGCGCCGCGCCTGGCGGATCTCGGGCGAGTTGGTTTGCACCTCCATATCTTGCCAGACTTCGGTACTGCAGGAGGCTAAAAAACCCCGCTCGGCCACGTCGACGATACATACTCGACACGAACCGGCCAGGCTCAACCTGGGATGGTAACAGAGTCTGGGTATATCGATCCCCAGTTCGGCTGCGGCCTCCATGATCGTGGTGCCCTCGGGCACCTCCATCCTCGTTCCGTCGATCGTGAGGCCGATTTTTTTATTGCTCATGGGTCACCTGCGCTATATAAAATGACGAATGAGGAAACTAGAATGAAGAATGATTCCGAAATTCGACATTCCACCCGACACTATTGTCCGGTATTCACCGGCCCGGGCGAAGCGATTATCTGTTCGACCGTATCGAGGAGTTGATCTAGGCGGAAAGGCTTGTAGAGAATGGCCTGCAAGCCTGCCTGGCGGGCTTTTACGATCGAATGCCCCGGATCATAACCGAAACCGGTCATTAAGACCAGCGGCAATGGCTCCATTTCGATTATCTCCTGCAACTTCATCATGAAATCGTAGCCGGAGATATCAGGCAGGCGGATGTCGGAAATGATTACGTCATACCCCCCATCAGCCAAAAGATTCCGCAGCATGAAGATCGCCTGGGCGCCGTTGGGAGCGGTTTCAACGATACAACCATAGCGCTCCAGCAATGCATGGGCCGCGCCACGAACATCGTTGTCTTCGTCGACCAACAAAACACGGCGGTTGCGCAATTGGGGCCGTTCCTCGACCGGCTGGATCTGCGGATGGGCCTGTACGGGCGTCATCGTCTGGCCAACCTTCTGGATCACTTGTTTGATGTCGCGGGCATTTCGCAAAATCCGCTGCAAACGTTCGACAACCTTGGGCTCATGGCCGATATAGCGTTCCATCACGTTGACGGCGTCGTTAAGGATTTCGTCAACCGGCAGGGCAACCGCCGAGTGGATCGCCTCCACACTCTGTGCCGCCGCCGAGGCCTTTTCGGCCACCAGCAATTCCAGGGTGTTGAGGGCCACTGCCACATCGCGTGTGAATATCTCGAGGAATTGCAAATCGCTTTCGCTGAAAGCCCGCAACTCGGGACTCTCGACGTTAAATGTGCCAATTACTTCGTCGTGCAATACCAAGGGCACGGTCAATGAGCTTTTCGCTCCTGAGTAACCTTTCAGATAAAGAGGATCTTCGGTCGTATCTTCGCAGAGATAACTCTTGCCCGTGGCGGCCACGAATCCCGTCACGCCGTTATTCTGGGGCTGAGCATAGAGTGTCCGAGTGGCAGCTTCCTCATCCATGCCCAGTGAGAGCAAGGGCTCGAGGCGTCCGGTTTTGGCATCCAACAGCCGGATCTCGACAACGTCAAAGTTCAGTAAGTCCTGCGTGTGGTGCAAGATATTCGATTTTAAAAGCTCGATCCGCTCGGAAACCGCCATGTGGAACAGTTCGTCGGGCGTCAGATCGGCCAATTCCATGCCGGCCTGGTGGATTGACGCCAGCTTCTGCTGTTGCAGCATCTCGCTGGTCACGTCGCGGACGGTTACGATCAGATGTCGCGGCAGAATACCCTCTTCGCGAACCGGGGCGGCATGCACCTGGTAATAGCGGTTTTCACTGCTGCGCAATGTCGAACTGCTGGCCATACCGGTGGCCAAGGCCGTGTGGAAGGGACAAAAGTCGGGACCGAGAATCTCGGGGCTGCCCAAAGCTACGTAAAAGTTCTCGCCCGTCACCGTCTCGCGACTGCTCCAGCGTCGCAGTTGGCCGTTACCCCAAAGTATGGTGTTCTCGCTGTCGAGCAGAACCACGCCGTCGGGCATGCCTTCGAGAATCTGCTCGTTCTGCAGAAGCTTGCCGATCTCGAAGGCCTCTTGCAGATGTTCACCGGAGACGTAGATCCCGTCGAATCGCTCGTTGCTCAAGCGGGCCAGGGCACGCATGGGGTTCTGTGCCAGAATCACCTCGCAATTGTCGGCCGACGGACCCAACAGTCGCTCGACATGATCAGGAGAATCACAGACAAACAAAATTTTCTGTTTTCCCGCCAACTCCCTTCACGCTCCTTCATCAAGAATGCCGCACTGCGAAGTGGCCAATCGTATATTCAACCGGTACGTTCGCCCCGAAACGCGTTCCACTTAACGAGCACCCAAATATCAAATACACCCCCCGACTGCCTGTCATTATAGGGATGCCGGCCGCGCCAAACAACCGTGGTGGCTCCCCGACCGGCCTTAAAACCCACCTAAAAATTCAAAATGCCTGATATTGGGGGCTTCCCGCTTCATTATCATCTATTACTACACTCATTGGATCGGTTGGACAAGCATCCCGGGTTGACTATCGCTTTCGACTGTCGCATTTTTCCGCAATCCCCAAACCCGGTTCAACCGCACCTTCCGCACCTTCCCTACAGTCGTGCGACCGAAAAGCCCGATTTCAGTACAAGTAGCCGTTCGGTCGATGACTGAAAAAGTCCAGTAAGAAAACCAAATATTCCACCAACAAAAAAGAAACAAAACGATGTGGCGAGCATTATTCTTGGCTATTGGTATCTCCCTGTGCATCTTGGGGGTGGAGTGCTTGGCTGTGAGCAAATTCACCTTTAAAGCACGAGGAAAACCTGAAAAAGTCGTGCAAAAAACCTTGCAGGCACCACCGCAAGGTGTTGCGCCGCACCGTGTGATAGTCGTAGGCGACCACGCCCCCTGGAGCCTGATGGGACTCGGCGCGGTAGTCATAATCTATGCGTATGACCTGCCCAAACGCATGAAGGGGTAACCCTCCCCTCTCTAGCGGCTAGAAGATCCTGATTGCGACCATAATACCACAAAACCTTTGTTTATGCTCTACGTGGTATTAAACCGCAGAAACAAGCCTCGGCCACCGATTCAGCAGTTTGCTAATTATTTCTTTCGCCGCGCAAGCCCGAAAAATATCCGTTAACACTTTCCCGGTGCTTTCGTGGAATTCGCTGGCCGGTTAAGGGGTCCGTGTCGCGACGCTTGGCTGCTTCCAACTGTTGCTTGATTTCTTCGCCAACCTCACCTTTCTTGTTGGGCCCGTCGACGAATCCTTCGATGGTCATCGACCCCTTGCCGACTTTCACTTTATCCTTGGAATCGCGGAACTTCGTATCGTGTTCTTCTTCGGGCCGGTCGCCTTTGCCGGCGCCTTCACCCATCCCATCACCCGGCTTATCGCCTTCGCCCTGGCACATCTTACAACCGGCACCCTGGCAATTCTTACAGCACATCGACTTGCGGCACTGTTCCAGTTGGTCCATGGCCTCGTCGAGCATCTCCAGTTCGTCGAGTTCTTTCTTCAGCCCCTCCAGGCTTTTTTGAGCACCCTCGAGCGCCTCGGCGGCGTCTTTCATATCGCCGTCCTTGAGGCATTTTGAGCACTTCTGCATTTTCTGGGCCATTTTCTCGAGCTGATCCATCTGCGGCATCTGGCGGCGGAGCTTGTCGAGTTGCTCTTCCAACTTGTTGGCCTCCTGGGCCTTTCCGTCTTTGCGAAGCTTGTCGATCTTTTTTTGCAATTCCTTCTGCGTGGCCTTTTGCTTCTCGGCCATTTGCTGCACTTTCTTGCGCATCTGGTCGAGTTGCTGGGCTAGTTGTTCCTGCTGTTTTTTATCTAGTTCCCCGGCCTTTAGCTGTTCTTTGAGCTTATCCAGTTCATCCATGGCCTTCTTGAAATCACCCCGGCGGATGGCCTTGGCGAACTGGTCGGCCGGACCCTGCTTGAAGCCCTTGAGGTCTCCCAACTGTTTTTTTATCTGTTCCGCTCCGCCCTGCTTTTGCCGTCGTTTATTGAGTTCCTTGGAAAGATCGTTGAGCTTCATCATGGCCTTCTTCTGATCGGCCTCGCTCTTGTCGCTCATGTTGCGGGCACCCTGTTCGAGCAATTTGAAAACATCTTCGGCTTCCTTCAAACCCTTCTGTTTGGCCATCAAGCGTTTTTTCTCCAGCTTCTTCTGCAGAGTTTTGGCCGATTGCTTCACCTGTTTCTTGATAGCCGCCTTCTCGGCTTCATTGGACTCGGTCTTCTCGGCCACCGCCGGTGAAACAAAAGCCGCGATACAAAACGCAACCAAGGCCGGAATCAACGGATAGAGCAAGCGCCGCGACGGTCGTACCTTAATTTCCTCGCCAACGTCGACTCGCTTCACCCGCCGCACGGCATCCTCGACCAGCGCCTGACCGATCTCCGTCTGGCGTTCTTCTTCGCTAAGCGCAAGTGTACTGGACACTCGTTCCTTTAAACCAAAACGGCGGTCGATTTCCATGGCGGCATCGATTCCGCCTCGCGCGGTGGCCAGCGACCAGACCGCTGCCGCCAGCACGCCCAGTACCAACGCCGCTAAACCCCATGTGCCGTCGGAAATGACCAGCGGCCAAAATTTCCCCACCAGGATCAACACGGCAGCAATTGAGAACGTAACCACCAGACACCACCCCAGAGCCGAGACAAAACGTTGCATTACCAGCCGGCTCTTGGCTCGTTGAACTTGCTTATACAATTCTTCCATCAGCCCGCTCCTTGTTTGTACCCACCATTCGGGTTAACGTGCTTTCCGCAGCCTTGTAGTCAATTCTCCCGCATTCACGAGATCCCACATATAGGTCATTATAAACATTATTCGCTTTCGGCAAGCTTTCTTGGCAAAATCTCGCAATCTTTTATCCCTGAACGACTTATGTGTGTCATTTTCCTGCCAGATTTCCCCCAAAATACCTTGCCCGACAAATTATCCAAGCAAGGTCTCTTGACAACCGGGGCCGATATCTGTCATATTCGCAAGCTCGCATAGTGAGTTGGTGGTCGGCCGTTCCGTTTGAACGGTCGGCGAACAGGGAACTCCGGTGAAATTCCGGGACGGCGAAAGCCGCTGTAACCGAGTGCGACCAGGGCAAACCATTCATTTTTGGCCATTGTCCAATCCGACCTGACACGTCGGTGCGGATGAGAAGGCCGGGCCTGCCCGAGCTCGGAAGTCAGAAGACCTACCAGCGCACGCAATTGCATCACTGGGATCCATCGCGCCGAAAAAACCGTCGCTGGAAAATTACCATGTATCACGCGCCGAAAAAACGGCCCGTCCCGCGCACGCGCTGGGGTTTTACCCTCGTTGAACTGTTGGTGGTTATCGCCATCATTGGGATACTGATTGCGCTGTTGTTGCCGGCCGTACAGGCGGCGCGCGAGGCGGCCAGACGTACGTCGTGCACCAACAACCTGCGGCAAATCGGCGTGGGCGTGCACGGCTATCACAGCGCCTTGGGATGTTTTCCCGTCGGTGGCATCGAGCACCGTTGGATGATCAACACGGCTACTGGGAAGCCCTTCGGGCCTAGTGGAAGGCAACTGGCCTGGTCAGCTTTACTGCTGCCGTACGTCGAGCAATCGGCGACTTACGCCAAGTTGGATTTATCCAAGGCGTTCGACGCGCCGGAGAACGCCGATGCCGCGGCGCATGTAATTTCGCTGTACATTTGCCCGACCGTCCCCCACGACAAATACACGCACCAGGGACGGGGGGTGATCGACTACGGTGGGATTTTCGGCGAGCGGATTTTCAGCTCCAGCGGCACGCCCAACGGCGTAATGCTCTACCAAACTGAAGTGCGAATCTCGGACGTTAACGACGGTACGTCGAACACCGTGATGATTTCCGAGGATTCGAATTGGAGCGACGGCCAGTGGATCAACGGCTTGAACGTATTCGACCAGGCCTACACGATCAACGCGCGGGGCAAGCGCGAAAACGAGATGCGGAGTCTTCATAGCGGCGGCGGTGCAAACGGCCTGTTCTGTGACGGCTCGGTCAGGTTCCTCAGTGAGCAATTGGATAAAACAGTAGTCGCCGCAATATGTACTAGAGCCGGCGGCGAAATTACCGATGCGGAATTTTGAGTCGCAGGCATGAGGTATGAGCTTTTGGCTATGAGCCTTGAGCCGTGGTCCGTATGCCCACGTTTCATGCTGGAAACCTGATACCTCATGTCCGACATTCGCTTTATTCTAAAAACCACCCCCCAACCTTGAAAGAAATTATCATGAAAAAAAATGCCTTTATTCAATCGTGTCTGACGTGCCTCTTCCCGGCAATTGCCTTATTGATTATGCCCAATACCGGTTCGGCTATAACCGTCGATTTCGAAGATCTGCCATCGGCCGCAAGTCCGTTGACGATCGGTGATCCGGGCTCCGAGTGGCACGGTGAAGATATATTCGATTACAATCCTCCCAATTACACACATACGGCAACCGAAAGTAGTTTTACAAGCAATGGCATTACATTCGACAATATGCGAGATTATTACATGACCGAATGGTATGGTTACGAATATGAGGTGGACTATTGGGATGGTTGGGCTTATTCCAATCGTTGCGATACGACGTCTACCGCCTTAGCCGGCCAATTCACTGCCATGGGCTCCGGTGTGGTGGGAGAAAACGGCGCACTCGACTCGGCACAATACGGCGTGGTCGCAGTCTCCGCGTCGTACAGCACGCTGCAGTTCGATATGGATCGCAGCCTCGAGAGCGCATACTTCACGAACAACGCATATGCCCATGACTCGATGCTGAATGGTGACACCTTCGCCAAAAAGTTCGGCGGAACAACCGGAGACGATCTGGACTGGTTCCTTTTGACCATCACCGGCAAAGACGCCGGTGGGCAGACGACGGGCACGGCCGAGTTCTATCTGGCCGACTTCCGCTTCGCAAACAACGCGGAAGATTACATCGTGAATTCGTGGACGCTGAAGGACCTGTCCGGATTGGGAGATAATGTTCGAAGCATCGAATTCTCTCTAAGCTCTTCCGACTCCGGCACGTTCGGCATGAACACGCCCGCTTATTTCGCCATCGACAATATTGAATTCGCCCCTATCCCCGCCGACGCCAACGACGACGGCGTTGTGGATG
>JAFGTN010000181.1 GCA_016934075.1 Pirellulales bacterium | reverse complement strand
CTTTCTCGCTGATGCGAAGCGGAACGCCAAGTTGTTTGGCGAATTCGATATGACCGGCCACAAAGTCGGCATGAGAGTGCGTCAGCCACACACCAGTGATCTTGACGCCTTCCTTCTTAGCGGTTTCCAGATAAGTAAAGATATCCCGGCCCGGATCGATCACCAGGCACTCTCCACCGCTGATAAGCATGTAAGAATAGTGAGACAGAACGGCCAGATCAAATTGAATGATCTTGAAGCCGGGGAACTTGTATGTGTCGACTATCTGGTATGAGGCGGCGTCGTCGCCGTGAGTGGCCGCCTCGGCGTCTTTGATTTCCGCTGCATGAGCCCCGCTGGAGATTGCGAGACAAATCGCTGCAACGAATGCAAGGGGTGGTTTATAAGATACATTAAACATCATAACCCTCCTTTTATATTAGAGTCGACTTTGTCACCACAGAAAGCGAGATAGGCATTAACCCTCGGTATTTCGAATACCATTATCGGCCACCGGTAACCTACCGCGCTTGGGAAAAATGTCAAGATAGGGCTTTATGTCGAGCAGGTCCGATACTGGATTCGCGGGCGCTTTTTACAGGTTTCTTCGGTCGATGTGCTCGCCATCTTCGCGATTGGCCAGGTTAATCTTGATGAAAAACCTCTTCCATGCCGGCCCACCATTCCCCTTCTTTCCGATCGGCAAATGGAATATGGCACGGTTTGCACACGTCCCACCATTTTTGCGTGGTGGGGTCGGCAGCCATCTTGGCCATGTCGGCGTCAAAATCCTGGCCGTGATATTCCCAGTAGCTGAAAAGGTAATGCTCCCCGTCAGGCAGCCGCCGCAGGAAGATCGAATAGTTGCGGATATTGCACTTTGCGATCATTTCTTTCACGCCCGGCCACGCATCGCTGTGTAGCCGCACGTATTCTTCCACCATGTCGGGCTTGAGTTGAACAACATCGCCGTGTCTTTCCATTTATTCCGATCCTCCAAGATAGTTGCCGTATGTCAGGCACAGAATGGCTGTAACCAGCACCACAAGGGCAAGGCCGATGGCCGCTCTGGTTCGCCCGTGGCAGCCTTTCCATTCGCGGAACACCACACCCAGCAAGTTACTAAATAGCACAAGCATGATCATGTGGATGGCCCAACTGCTGAACTCGTAAGCCCCCATCCGCACGTGTCCTAAATTGTAGAAGAAAAACTGCCCATACCAAAGTGTACCCGTCAGAATGGCCAAAAGGTAATTGGCCGTCAAACTCGCTCGCTGACGTTCGCCCTCCGACCGAGTTGCCGCCCCAAGTTGTTTCAACTCGCCCAGCGTCCTGTTCTTTCGCGCCAGCCAAAGGCAATAGAGCAGCGCGGTCAAGAATGCGCCGGGATTGACGAACAGATAGGCCACGTTACCCTTCCAATGCCCGGCCCCATACTGTTCGGCTACTTCGACGATAGGTCTTGCCACGTCATTAATAGCTATCCCGTACAGGGACGAGAGAACACCGGCCACAAGTGACAAAATCAGCCCTTTTGTCCAAGAATATTCGCCTGGACATTCGTCCTGTTCGCGCAGGTCTGCCTCTTTCCACCGTCCCGCAACACCGCACAAGCCGATGCCCAGCGTGCCAACCGCCACGCCCGCCATTACCCATCCCGAGCCGGGCTTGTCGAGTATCTCCCCGATACGCCCCTCCAGTAAAGGCGTAACCAATGTGCCCAACACGCTGGAAAGACCCACGGCTATGGCGTAGGTCAATGCGAAGCCGATATAACGTATAGAAAGGTTGAAAGCCGTGCCGCCCACGCCATAAGCAAGCCCCAATAGGCAGCAATAGAGCATCGACAATTTCGGCGCTTGCAGAATCACATACCATAGATCCGGAATCGTGCAGATGGCGCCTACCGCGGGCCAAATCAGCCAGCAAAAAGCCGCTTGCACCATCCAGAATGTTTCCCAGGACCAGCGACGGATGTACTTCTGCGGCGCGTAACAGTTGGCGGCAAGCATAGCACCTACAGAATGTAGGCCGACACCCAATAAAGGGTTGGGAGCAACTGGAATCATATTTTAGTTTTGGGCTATGGGCCTTCCCTTTGATCAATTCCGATGTCTTGTGTCTATCCTATCCCTCATCATACTCGCCGAGTTCAAGCGGATAATCCCCATACTCTCGTACAAGCTTAACGATATAGTCATACGTCTTTCCCGAAACCGAACTGGAAACGGAGTGATCCGACTGGAAGATGTACCCGCCGCCCTTGGCGGCATTGAGCTTGCGTAATACTTCACGGCGGATGGCTTCCCTGTCGCCGGTCTCCCATACCTGAATATCGCTGTTGCCGCAAAATCCGATCTTGTGCCCGTACTTGCGCCGCAACTCGACCGCGTCCATGCCCGCCTTGACCTCCATCGGGTTATAAGCGTCGATGCCGATATCGATATAGTCTTCGAATATCGCATCCACGTTACCACAGCCGTGGTATATAACATCGAGGCCATTAGCGTGCGCATGGTCAGAGATAGCCTTGACCCAAGGCTTATAATGTTCGCGCCATACGTCCGGGTGCATGAAAGTGCTTTTCTTGTATGCCACGTCGCCCCAGATCACAAATCCGTCCAGCCATTGGCCACCGGCTTCGATAGCCGCTTTTACCGAGTCTAGGTAAAATTGCCCCACGCGGCGGAGCACTTTACCCATCCGCTCGGGCTCCATCGCCAGCCACATCATGTGATTTTGCGGCCCAATCAACCTCGTCATGCACTCCGAGCACTCCGTAATGCTGCCGTACACGGCAAAATCGGGCCACAGCGATTGTACGGTCTCGATCCAGGGCGGCGAATTTCTCTCAAAGCCGTCGCCCACGCCCGCGATCTGGTTATCACCCGCCGAGTAAAAACGTCTCCGATCGGCGGGATCGTCGAACTCGGCCGCCTCCAGTTTTTCCAGCGTATCGGTTTCCCAACCGATGAATTCCGGCATCGGGCAGTCGAAGACCTTACGCATGATGGCGCCGTAGCCGGTTTTCACCACAACTTGCCGGGAGGTTTCTTCCAGTGTTTCGAACTGTCGGATCCAAGGATCCATATTCGGCACCGTACAGATCCAGTCCAGGTCGTAGTGATAATAGGGGCTGGCATCGTCGGGCAAGCCCAACTCCTCGCGCCAGCGGTTGGTGAAACCACCCCAAAAGAAATCGCTAATCGGCACGCGGTCGGGCTCCTCATGCCGGAGCGTTTTCTTCATCCGCTCGACTTTTTTCAACGTGTCGGCCTTGCGATTCCCCTGATTGGGATCATTCCCGGTAAACTCGAACATGCCCATTAATATTCTTCACTTACGGTATTGCCGTCTTTACGGTTAGCCAGGTTGTAGAGTACATCTTGGACATCCATTTCTTCGGAGAGAAAATGAACGGCACCGTCGGCGAAGCAAGCTTGCGCGCCGCCGGGATGGGCGGAAAGAATGGGGCGGTTGGCGCCGTAGGTTCCGTAGCCACGCACACCGGGCGATTCCCATTGTTTGTAGTTGATCTGGTAGCGGACGAAATTCGAGTTGAAGGTCCGATAGGCGCCGTTCATTTTGGCATTGAAGTTTTCGCGCGACGCGCCGATGGCAAATCCGTACATGTCGCCGGAGCGGCCGTCTTTCTTGTTGCCGGCATTATCAATGCACCAATCGGACTGTTCGCCCACCATCATGGTTTTCGAGGTACCGTCGGTGATGGAGCCTATCGTAACCCGCGTGAAGGGGGTGAGCGCGCCGTTGTTTGAAAGGCGTCCCACGCCGTTGAGTCCGTCCCAGGTATCGTTGCCGTAGGCCGATCCACCGATGGCCGTGTAGCATGTGCCCATCATTTCGGCATAGCCGCTGCCCAGCGACGCGCCCGTGTCTATGCACATGTCGGGCAAGGGGCTGGAAGGGCAGTCCATGAAGGGGAAGTACTTTCCCGCGAATGGCAATGCGTTGTCGGCGTTCCAGCGGAGAAAGATCTCTTCCATGTCGATGTCTTTAAAGGTGTTCATCTCTTCGACGTAGGGAAGGATGCAGACCATGAAAGAGGGGAGGTGTCGATGGATGGCATCGGAATGATAGTAAGGAAAGCACTTGTAACTGCCTTCGTAGTTGTGAAGTGCCAGGCCGAGTTGCTTAAGGTTGTTGGCGCATTGCATGCGGCGGGCCGCCTCACGGGCCGCCTGTACGGCAGGGAGGAGCAGGGCGATCAGAATGCCGATGATGGCGATCACCACCAATAACTCCACAAGAGTAAATCCTCTGGAAATCGATCCTTCCTTGCTCATTTAACGCTCCTCGATAATCGAACATTAGAAAATGTGTAAAAACGTCATTTATGCTGCAGCGCAAGGGGTTAGCACGCTACCTTCGTGCGGAAACAGAATGTCATCTTTCCAGCTTCAAATCATTCTAATAGGTGGTACAATAGATTCCATGTTAAAATGCCTGGAATCTATATCTATATCCGACTCTCATATGACCGGAAAATGGTGAAATCCCGATCAAAACCAGTTAGCATCTCCAGACGAAGGCGGCGAAACATCGGTGCCTATGCGCAGCCGTTCAGCGGTGTGGGAGAAGAGTACGAGCCGTTGGGTTCCCCTTCGGCGGACACCGGGTTCGTATTGCACGAAACCGGATATTTGGCAAACTTGCACCCCTGGAACTTTCCCAATGTATATAGCCCCTTCTGGCGAATCTATTTCGATTTCACGCCCGGGCATCACGTACGATTCGGCGACCGCCAAACGCCCATGGGACCGGATCGTGTTCTAGTTATACCCAACCATCAACGATTCGATTGCGTGGGTGAATCTCCGGTAACAAAACTGTGGTTCGCTTTCTCATGCACGCGCAACGCCGAACCATCCCAGCGGATGCCCATCATTATTCCGAAAAACGACACGATCGCGGCTTTTACGGAAGAGTTCCCGCCGCTATTTAGAAGCAGAAAAAAAGATCGCCGCCGACAGGTCTTCGATTTGAGCCTGGCATTCGTTATGTATATCCTCGGCCGGCCCAAAATCCGCTGGCAACGACCTTTGCCCGAAAATATCGCCGACATCGTAGCCATCATCAACCGTTCGCCCGCTTTCTCGTGGACAACTCCGGAACTCGCACGGCGGGCCGCCATGAGCAGCGACGGTTTCAGTCGTTCATTCCGCCGCTGGTTGCACACCACACCCGCACGCTACGTGCAACAGGTTCGCATCCGCGAGGCCTGCCGTTTGCTGAGCGACGGCGAGGAATCCATCGATCGCATTTCCAGCCTTATGGGCTTTGCCGATCGATTCCACTTCAGCCGTGTTTTCAAACAGCTCACCAACACCACACCCGCCCGTTACCGCAAACTGCACAACCGCCCTTCTTCGTGATTGGGCCGAGTGGCACGGTCATCTTGGCCATGATTCTTTACAGGCTGGAAGCCCGTACCACACAATTCTTGCAATCCCCCGAAATGTCGGTTTTAGACATGACAATTCGATAAATGTGCATAGATATCTCCACCCAGGCCGTTACAATGAAGGTCATAACAGCTTGCCAGCTTGTGTAGCACGCGCCGTATAACTGGAGCAAAAAATGAAACTTGCAAACCATCTCATTTACGTTCAGACACTTGCAGTATTGCTGATTCTCAGTCCAAGTATTCTTCTATCGCAAGAACCCACGGTTCCATATCCCAAGGCATTGCAATACGCCGATATTTCCGTCGATCGTCTCGACAATATCATCGAATACGCGCTCATCGTAGGCAACGGCGATATAAACGCGCTGGTTTACGCCCAAGGTGGACAGGTCCAAATGATGCTCACGAAGAACGACGTGTGGGATGCTCGTATCGACAGCAAACTCGACCCGCCCATCCCCACGCTCGATCTGATTAAGAAACAAGCCGGGCAGTTCCCCAAAAATGAAATCTTGCCCGAAGGCTCCAACTGGAAAGGACCGGACAGCTATAGTGCTCATCCATATCCATGTCCTCGCGCCTGCGCCGCACTGACCCTGGTAAACATGCCGGCCCAGCCACGCAAAGACAATACGCTATGTGGCCGCCTGGATCTCCGCCGCGCGGTTGCCAATGTTTTGGATAAACCCGGCGGGAAACCCATCGCCCAAATTCGTGCCCTGGCCGACCGCAATGTATTTCTGATAAGATCGAGCTTGGCAGGGCAAATCGATGCCGTAAAATCCGCCGACATTCCCGCGGCAACCAGCGGCGAAGCAGATGGTGTGCGTTGGATTACCCAGCAAATACCCGGTGATGTCGATTGGCCGGGCATGAGCTTCGCGGTAGCCAAGGCAACGTCCGGCGATCTAACGGCCGTTGCTATTGTCACCAGTCTCGAAGCCGACGATCCCAAGGCACGTGCAATAACCCTGGCACATGATGCAGCAGCCTCCGACGTTACAAAGTCGATCGAACGACACGATGTCATATGGAATAAATTCTGGAGCCGCTCGGGTATCGAAATCGACCAGCGCGATCTGAGCGACATCTGGTACCGCAACCTGTATTTTCTGCGTTGCACCTCGAAGCCGGGTGTGGTTTCGCCCGGACTCTTCGCAAGCCTGACCAGCGACAAGCCTGCCTGGCACGGCGACTATCACACCAACTACAACATCCAACAAACTTTTTGGGGAGCCTTCGCCGCCAATCAGGCCGAGTTGACGGAACCCTACGATCGCTTGATCAGCCAGTATATGCCGCGTGCCCGTTGGCTCTGCCGGCGTATCTTTTCCATCGACGGCGTCTATATCCCACATGTCCTCTACGCCTACGAGCCCGACCCTGAAAAATGCAAAAGCCCCGGTGGCCGGCAGTACATCCACCACGTGTGGGGATTCACACTGGGCGTGAACGGCTTCAGCGTGCAACCCTTGTGGTGGCACTACAAATACGCGCCCGACCGCGAGTTTCTAAAAAACGTTGCATACCCGGCAGTCCGTGACGTGGCCGTCTTCCAGGCGAATTTCATTGACCTTTGCGAAGGGGATGAAACAGTCGTGTTGGCTCCCACAGTTTCGCCCGAACATTGGGGTTGGACCAAAAACTTCCATCACAACCGCAATGGCACGTTCGATATTGCCCTTTTCCAATACATCTTCGAAGCGGCCATCGAAGGCGCTACCACCTTGAATTGTGATGCCGAACTTGTTGCACGCTGGCAAAAAGCAGCTAAACGACTGCCGGCTTATCCCACTACAAAAACCGCGCCACCTATAGTTGTTGACGTGCAGGACGCTCCACCCATAACCTACAATATTGCCGTTCCCGCAGTCCCAGTCTTTCCCGGCGATGTGGTTACATGGTTCTCGCCCGAGCCTGAAAAAGATCTGTTCCGGCGCACGATCAAAGATCTCAAATGGAACGGCAACAACGCCGCCGTCTGCCTTGCCATTGCCCGCGTAAGGCTAAGCATGCCCGACGCGCTAGAGTGGACTAAAAACGAACTGACAGCTCGACGGCGATCCAACGGCACGCTCACCATGAACCGCATCGGACAGTCCCCTTTCAACGACTTCGGGCACTACACCGAGACGTTCGGCGCAACGATGGCTATCAGCGAGTTGTTGATCCAAAGCGTAGGCGACATAATCCGACTTTTCCCCGCCTGGCCCAAGGATCGCGATGCCAGTTTCACTGACCTGCGCGCGCAAGGCGGTTTCCTGGTTTCGGCCGAACAGAAAGGCGGAAAGTTGCGGAAGGTTGCTGTCCGATCAACCGTGGGTGGGCGATTGCAATGGCTTTGCCCATGGGGCGAGGTAAGCGTGGTACGCAACGGCGCCAAACCGACCACGCTAAAACCAGACGCCCACGGCATCATACGACTGGATACAAAGGCGAGCGAGCAGTTGATCTTTCACGCGATTGCTTCAAGTCGGTGAAAATTGCATTCCGGAGACACACTAACCCGAAGCGCAAGCGAAGGGAGATAGGCAAGGAAAACGTTGTTCTCCCTTCGCTTGCGTTTCGCGCTTAGTATATGGTTAATCAGAAAAGCTGCTACCGCTTGGGATTCTTCATGTAATATAAATGCCCATCCTCGCCGCCCACAACGAGTTCGGGCACACCGTCGTTGTCCCAATCGACGACCGTGGGGCTGGTAGTGTGTCCGGCCAGTCGCCGTGTATCGACCAGGCCCATATTCTTGAAAGACGCTCGGCCGTCGATGTCCTTCACGTTGCGAAGGAACTGGACATTGCGATCATTGAGTAATATGTCCACGCGCCCATCCCGGTCCCAATCGACCAGGCATATCTTGCGCCGTCCGCTGCGGCCCGCCTTACTTGAGTTAAGCTGCAAGGGCTTGCCGTGTTCGTCGACAAAAACCCGCTCGGGAGGCAGCAAAACAAGCTGCTCGCCCTGTTTGGCCCGCTTGAACAAACACAGATAACCTTCGCGATCGAGCATCACCAGATCACATAATCCGTCACCGTCGTAATCCGTGGCGAACGGTGTTGTGCGCCATTGCGTGACCAATGATTTGCCTTCCGGTTCCCACCAGAACCAGTCGGGTTTGGGCGTTTTGCCCGGCCATTGCACCTCGATCGGGCGGGCGGCCGCCAATTTGGGCTCGCGCCGCGTTCCGATATTTTTGAACCAAAGCACCTTGCCCCAGATCGAATTTATCAGAATATCGGGCAGTTTATCACCGTCCCAGTCGACCACGCTCAATGTGGTGTAGCCCCACTTTGATTCGCACGGACCCTGGATCGATCCATTCGGCCCGGCCATGATGCGAATCGGACGCCCGTCGACAGTCAGGCATTTCGGAGCCGCCAGACGCACTGGACACTTGCCTCCGTCCTTACCGG
>JAFGTN010000180.1 GCA_016934075.1 Pirellulales bacterium | reverse complement strand
GGTGAGCAGCATGCGCCCGCGTTCCTGCTGGATGCCGTTGGTCCATGTCCAACCGTCGGGATAGGCGGTCATCATGCGACCGATCGCGTCACGGGTGCGATCCAGCAGCAGGGGATCCTTGGTCTTGTCGTAGAGCCAAAGATAGGATGCCCACAGCCAGGCCTCGTAGTGCGGCGCGAGATGGACTGTAGGAGTATTCCAGTAGTGCTGCCAACCGTCCTGCAGCAGAAGGCTATCGTCCAGCGAACCACCGCGGAATCCCAGTGGACCGGTGGTGCGGAAGTTGGCCATTATATTCTTGACCAGAACTTCGTTCCATCGGTCGTTACCTTGCAGGGCCGATGTGCCGATGCAACTGAGGATGATCTTGATGTCGTTGTCGCCGTAGTGGACCGTACTGTCGGGAGCCCAGTCGATCAGCCCATAATTCGCCTTGGTGGGATCCGTATGAAAGAGCTTCGAACCGAAGTAAACCCAATCGAGCAGATTCTTGGCGATTTTCCCGCTGCGTTTGTCGCCATCGAGTTTGGCTCGCAAGGCGAAGGCCAGCGCACTCTCGCCGATCGAGTCGGTTCGCAGCCACCAGCGGATTTGCTGGCTGCCGTCGAAGCCGACACGCGTGTTGTAGCCTTCCAATAGCCCCAGACTGCCGTCGCCGGCCGGCCATTTCGGGTCGGGCATGGGGCCCACCGGATTCTTTGGATCGACGATGCCTTGTTTGCGGAGATCGGCGTATTTGTTTTTCCACGCCGGATGGATTAACATACCCGCCTTGGAATGCCAATCGATACCGCGGATAACCGCGTCGCGGGCCGCATCGGCGGGCAACTTCGTATCGCGGCCGTATGTCGGCCGCACAATGGGCGTCCAGTCCAGTTTGGGTGTGTCGCCGTTGGGTTGCAGCCACTGTAATACTTTCTTCCAAATCGCCACGAAGGCGTCTTTAGGTGCGTACCGGGCGGTAACGAATTGGCTGAGTTTGGTTGTCGATACCAGCAACTTGCCACCAGGATGTTCGAAGAGTAGCGGATACGACGTCGTGCCTTCCAATCCGTAGGCGGCCGTATCATAGCCGGCCACTTTGGCCAAAACCACAAGTGGATCAGCCGCCGTGGTTTCAACGAAATGACAATCGTGGATTACCAGTAAACGCATTTTGGGTAAGATTTTGCCGAACGCGTCGGAAGCAACCACGGCCCGTTCCAGTTGTGTTCGTCGTGGTTTGCCCACATCCGTGCCGGGCAATGATGTCGGAAATTCGATATACATCCGCAATTTCTTGCCGGCCGCCTTGGCAAACACGGCTGCATCGACGGAGGTCGTCTTGCGGGGATAATCGTCGGCCAGAACCAGCACGCCGGCGCCTTCCTCCGCCGCGTTGACGGCCGCGGTCGCGTTATCGTAGCGGTCACAGTCGATGCCGTTGGCAACGAGCACCCGGTATAAGTCGTTGTCGGCTCGGCAAGAGAGAACCGGTTTCGCTCCGGATGCTCCGAAGGACGTTACTGGACCAATCAGAACCGCAAATAAAACCGTGAAAAATACTTTCCTGAACAGACTCGTGAGAAACGGCGTAGTCATGCGTCGGTTTTCCTTGGGGGGTGGGAAAATGGGTGGGGATAATGCTCGCTTTAAGCATGAGATCAATTCCGCATGTCTTGGTTATAGCAAGCGGACGGGTGATAGTCAAATATCGCTAGTGTTCTTGAAAAGCAACACAAAATAGACTGTGCGACCGAGCCGGTGTGTAACTTGCAACCGGAGTTTCACGTTCACGGCTATTGGCCTGATGTTTCACCTTAGCGTGGAGCTAAGCGAATTGATAACTTCCTGATTCGACAGCTCCCCTCCCGCTCGCGTTCCCAGAGACGACCAGAGATTCCGGTCGATGGTTTCGGAGATGAATGTCGCATGTCCGTCGGCAAACACAATGTGCACACCGCGGGGGTGGTTGCTGCTGAAGCACAGTTCTTTCTCGTCGATCGTCAGACCGGGGTTCATGACGGCATTGATTTCCACAGCCGTCGAACCGACCGCCTCGGAGGCATTGACGCCGGCCAGTTCGTCGGTCGAACCGAAATACCAATGATCCACGCCCTGGTGATTGCCTTCGTGGTCGAAGCCCAGGACGTCGAAGCGGGGAAGTGATTCGCCGACTATCATCGTATAGGATGTGCCGTCCATAATGTCGGCGATGCGAATGCGGCTGTTATTGAAGAGTACGCCGTCCAAGTTGCAGTCACCGGCACGACACGATGAACCCGATTCACGTATTACCTTACCGCTTGCACATGCCAGATATGTACACGGTACTCGATCCGGTATGCCTTCGAAGTCAATATGGTAAGGCGCATTGGCCGATGGGCAGCGAAAGGCCGAAACCACCGTACTGCACGCTCTCTCGTTCGGGCTATTGTCTTTGTCCCAGGGTACGCCGAACTCCATCGTGCTATATAGAGCTTCTTCGCCCAGTTGCGGCAGCACCAGAGCGCTCCACATCGTCCGGTCCGGCCAGACAAACCCGGAGGGAAAAGAACGGTTGACGACGTGGTAGTTCTGCATCGCCAGGCCGAGTTGTCTGAGTTTGTCCAGACAGGTGCTTCGTCGGGCAGCTTCACGGGCGGACTGTACCGCCGGCAATAGAAGGCTGGTCATAATGCCAATAATGGCAACAACCACCAACAGCTCGACGAGCGTAAAACCGCGATGAGAAGTTCTTAAATGGCCGATCATCATAAGAAATTCAGGAAATGTTTGATTAGATCCTGTTAGTGTATCACATTTTGGCAGTTATAACTCATTTTTTTTGGGCATGACTGAAATGCCATCAAAGGTTTGGTTCCTTGGTGTCAGATAACACTCCTATTGAGTGTCGTGAAGGAATACCGCCATGGGGTGCATGTTACAATCCTGGTGGTAGATCTCATCTTTAGTGATGAAAACTTAATATCATTCGCCCAAGCTCGAGATTACAAAGGCACTTCTCGCCCCGTCGAGGCCATGCGGATGGTTTTACGACGGATGTCGTGCCATGCTTGGATTTTTCGCACCGTGTGATTGCGGGCACGCATGAGGATGGATTCGGTGATGCAGTATGGACCTTGGTAGCGAATGCCGGGCAGCATGGGCGAGTCGCTGATACCGGTTGCGGCGAAAATGATGTGCTGTCCCTGTGCCATGTCCTCAACGTTCCAGACCTTATCCAGATCGGCCTGGGTATATCCGTCCACGGTCAGCAGTTGTTCGAGTTCTTGCTCGTTTTTAGGCCACATGCGGCACAGTTGTTGACCGCCCAGGCACTTGATCGCTGCCGCGGCCAGCACGGCCTCGGGGCTACCGCCGATGCCCAGGTATAGATCGACGCCCGAGTTGGGCAGGCAGGGCGCTATGGCCGCGGCCACATCGCCGTCGAGTATCATGCGGATTCCGCAGCCCGCGCTGCGCAAGGCCTCGATAATCTTCTCGTGGCGAGGTCGGTCCAGAACCACGGCAACCAGTTCCTGCACACGTTTGTTGAGGCTAGCCGCGATGATATCCAGGTTTTCTTTAATAGGCGCATCGAGTGATATGCGATTCCCGTCAGCCAATTGGGGCCCGACGGCGATCTTATCCATGTAATGACAGGAGATGGCGGGGAAGAGTTCGCTGGGATCATCGTCTGGCTTTTCGCAAGTCGTGACCGCCATGACCGAAATCGCTCCCGGCAGCCCCTTGGCCGTGAGCGTGGTGCCGTCGACAGGATCGACGGCAATAGCGGCGGGTATTGTGCCCTCGCGCCAAGACCCCAACTTTTCGTCGACGAAAATTCCCGGGGCTTTGTCTTTTCGCCCTTCTCCTATGCGAACCAGCCCTTTGCAGTCGATTAGTTCGAACATCCCGCGCATGGCGTCGGTGGCCGCCAGGTCCGCGCTGTTCTTGTCGCCCTTTCCCAGCCATCGACTGGCGGCCAGAGCGGCGTTCTCGGTACAGCGAATCAGATCCAGATCAATTGCCCGTTCGGGATCATGACGATTTGCTGGCATGGAATAGGCGCCCTCTTGTACGCAACGCCGTAATGTGTATTGTAAATACTGCTAGAATAATAATAGCGCCTCAGCTCTGAGAGTCAATAGCCTAAGAACGTGTTAGGAAATGGGTGGCACTGGCTGCTTGTCAGCCAGTGTAGGAATTAGCTATTCGGAAACACGGACTGACAAGCATCCCGTGCCACCCTGGGGTGAGCTATTGCCGTTTTAAAACACGTTCTAACGTATGCGTACATAAGTCGGTAAAATAACAGGAAAAAGCTCTACCCGAATATCACGCTATTCCGAGCGGTCCTGCTCAGAGCGGTATTGTCGCCGGTAACCTTTCTGGATCCTTTGGATGTATTTCCTTGCCTGTTTCTCGGCGAGTAACCGGCGCGAAGTAACGGCGTAAACGGTCGATACCGACACCGTGGCGAATACGACACAGAGCCAGACCACGGCAATTACGGCTAGAGCTTTTTGGAAGACCACATAGGCGGTGTGTTCACCGGCGAATGCATAACCACAGATCGCCAAGACGACCAACAGGGTTCCTATCGAGAGGACTCGCGAAGCAGCTCCACTCGATTGTGCACAGACAAAAAAGGTAACGACCGTCACAAGCATCGGTATGATCCACAATCCTAGTGCCACATGGTGTGCAAAAAAATAGCGATCGTATGGAGTCAATCCGATACCGATTAGCCCAATAGCGGACAGTATGCCCGAAACTCGCAATATCCATCTACCCGAATCGAAGACGCCGGGCATCACCGCAAAAAATGGAATCAAGGATACTGCCAAAATCACCACCGAACGCGAAAATACAGATGCGCATTGCGAATTATCCATTCCACTAAGCGTTGTCAATCGTCCAAGGTCGCTGAGAAAGTTGTTCGTGAGCGAGTATCCGCCCGGATAGTTGGCGATCGCCCAGCAGATCGACCTCCAGAACTGAAAGATGCCCAACAATGCAACCAGCCCGAATACGGTATTAATACGGTTGAATTGCAGCTTCATTCTTAAAATCCACGATTGACAGACTAATTGTGCAAACGCTTGTGCCAATGGCTGATCGCGTCCAGGCAGGCGTCCTTATCCTTTTGCCATGCATAATAGGACAGGGGGAATAAAAGTAGGCCGGCTCGTTGTAACATGCGATAGCGTTCCAGGTCGAATGCTTCGGCGAATTCGCCCGGATAGCCGATCAGATCGATGCCCAGTGTCTTGCCCGATTGCTCGACGGCAAGGTCGATCTTCATTCCGGCCACCGGATAGGCGGGCCAGGCACGGAAGCCCCGTTGTTGTAGTTCGTCGCGGACTTTTCGTAAAAAATCGTCCGGCGGGCCGGTATGGGCGGTGGAACTTGGTATCGGCCCACGGTCGATCGATGCAAGATACCGTCTTACCAGTGTGTCGCCACACAGATCATCGGGCTTGATCGAGCAGAAGACGTATTGTTCGTTGCGTGCTCTGGTGATGGAAACGTTGAAAATGTTCGGATTATTTATGAAACGGAACGAGGCCGGATGGGTGTCGCGATCGACTACAAGTGAAAGATACATTGCGTCGCGCTCCTCGCCTTGGAACGTATGCGCTGTTCCCACCATGAGGTTGTGTTTGTTGATTGCATCCAGGGGAAGCCTTTCTTCGAGAAGCGAGAAAATATGGTCGACCTGATCGCGGAAGGGGGAAAGCACACCCAGCGAGTGACATACTTCTTGCGGCATTTCCTTCTCGGCTTCAATGCGGGCGACTACTTCGTCCACCAGCGCTCGCGCTTCACGGTCGTTCATGCCTCGGACTTTTTGGCCGTCGGGAATATAGCGCAAGCGAACGCATTGCAGGTCGACCGTCTCGGGCCGTTGCGTCATCACCTTCAGCGAACCGGCGTAGAACTCATCGTTGCTGAAGTTGATGATTTGCGGCATGCTACGGTAATGCTCTTCGAGGAACAGCACTTGCTGCTGAGTCGAGATCGTATCGCCAAGCAGATCCAAAATGCTCTTTTCGCGATATGGAAAAAGGTCTTGCTGTGTCCGGTCGAGTTCGTTCTGTTCGCCGATGCTTTGTTGACGTTGGCGTGAGAGGAACGAGACGTGCCGCAGTTGGTTTGGATCGCCCACTATCACCGCCCGCCGCGCACGTTGTAATACGGGCAGGCAACTGGAGATATCGCATTGGGTGGCCTCGTCGATAACCACCAGGTCGAACATCTCCGGCTTAAGCGGCAACACTTCGGATACGTCGGCTATCGTGGTCAGCCAGATGGGGAAGGTGCCGAACAATACCTCCAGGCTGATTTCGGAAAAGAGTTGCTCCTGTTTTACGTCGCTACGGGAGCGGATTGACTTGAGAAACTTGCTCAGATCGCGGCGATTGTGTTCGAGCATCTGCTGAATTCGCCCGGCGGCCGTCTCTTGCAGCAGTTCGGTGATCAGCCGGCTGCGTTCTTCCAGCGCGTGATGATATTTTTCGGTGGATTTCCACAACGGTCGCGCGCCGCCAAGCTGCCATTCCAACAGTCGCAACTTCCACTTGCCCAGAATATTTTGAAAATATCTTACCGGAAAATATTCGCTCTGTGGCCCGGGGCTTTCGACTTCCGATCCCCATTGTTTGGCCCAACCGCTCTGTTTCTGCAATATGCCTTCCAGCCTGGCAATCTTTCTATCGACGGCGGCGAGCTTATTACTCAAATGCCGGGGATTTTCGATCGCCTTGAGATTCTGTCGCACTATACCGTGCAGGATCTGCTGGAGAAACTTCTTCAAGTCGCGTAAATACTGTTTGCGCCCGCCGCGAATGACGTAAGGGCCCGGCCCGATCATGTTCTCGATTTTTCCGGCCACCACATCCACGGCGTGGTTCATTCGCGAGGCGACCAGCACCGATTCGCCGCGACTGAGATGATCCAACGCCAAGGCGGCGACGGTGTACGACTTGCCCGTCCCCGGTGGGCCGACTACCAGTGTAAGAGGATGCGATCCGGCCGACGCGAGAATCTTCTGTTGAGAATGGCTCAACACGGCGGGTACGCGGCCTGTATCGGCTTTCTGGGAAGTATCCTCAACAGGATTAGGATCTTGCAGCAGCAATCGCACGGGCGCGGACAAAGGTCTTCCGTCTGACATTTCCGCCAACTCGAACAACACGCCCCTGGTACTCGGCGAGTTTGGCATCAGGGCCACCGCACACGCCGGAAGGCATGAGAGTGTTATTGTGTCATCGTTTTTGCCCGCCTGCATTGTCCGGCGGACTTGTTTTTCTTCGACCAGTTTTGGATATCCCGCCAGCGATAGTGCTTCTATGCCGGGCAGGAAATCCATCAACAGGGAGATTAACGAGTGAATGTCCTCCGTGCGAAACGGCGCTTGGGGAATTTGCCCCAAAAGGTCTTCCGCCAGAGAGCGGGTTTGTTCGGATTCGCCGGCCAACGCCGCCAGTACGGGGAAGTTCACTCGCTGTTGAGTCAGATCCACGCTCAGAAAAGCAACACCATTTTCATCCGTTATAGTTGCGGGGAAGAAGACCAACGGGGCACATAGTTGCTTGGGGAGCTGCCCGACTCCGCCGCTTTGCCCCACCAGGGGAAAGGCACAATAGACCAGGGTTTTGTCTTTGCGGTAAAGTTCGGCTTCCTTCTGTGCCGCCAGAGCCGTTCCCCGATCGATGGGCACGCGGTTCAAAACATCCCACAAAAGGTCGTCCGACCCGGATAGGAAAGAGACGTGGCGATACTTTGAGCTGAAGAGATTGGCTATTCCAGTCTCCCGGTTATCCGCCTCGTAGCAATCGCGGAAATATTGGATGAGTTGGGAAGAGTTCGCCATCGTCACTCCAACTTAAACGGTCGAACCGGTAAGAATCTTCAGTTGGATGTTGTTGCTCAGGTTCGAACACTGCAATAGAAAAATGGATAAAGGCCCGTCTCTTGTCCGGTGGCAATGCGGATAGTGCGAGGCATGATCTGGCGGGTAGCGAACCATATGGCCAGACATCCCACCAGGACGATGATGGCAATCCCAACCATGCATCTACGCCAGATCTTTGTCCGTTCTAAGTGCATTGTATAATCTCCCACGGGATTCAAGTATAATCTGGGATATGCCGGCTAGTATACCATCACTGCCGTTCCCGCGGAACACCGAGGCCCTCGGATGGTAAAATGCTTGTTCCACCGTAAAATCAGGCGTCCGGCAGCGTCATAGACAGAAGGCAGGTAGGAGCGGATGCCAATATATTATAACCGTTCATACAAGCCATTCACTCCAGGCCGAATCGCGATCGAGCAATGGCAACGAAGCCAGAAATCCTAAATCCTCAGTCCGCAGTTCTGAGTCTTAAGTCCTAAGTCTGACAACTGACAACTGACAACTGAAAACTGAAAACTGAAAACTGAAAACTGAAAACTATCCAACCACAATCAACCAAGACACAGCCTCGTTTCTACCTGGCGCAACAAAACTCCGCCCTCGCCGCATCGGTTGCAACGCCCCATGCCCCTGCGGCAGCGGGAAGAAGTACAAGCGTTGCTGTCTGCGGCTGGCCCGACAAGGAGTGCCGGGTTGAGTTGGTAGTTTTTATTCACTCACTTTGCATGTCGTCTTCGAGTATCTGACACGGGATATCGTGTTGCTCGCAAGCTTCACGAAGTATCTCGCCAAAGCGGATAATATTCTTCACATGGTCTCCTGTGAATGTGTATTCCACCAAACACGGATCCGATAAGCAGGGCGAGACCAATTGCGGCGAAGATAATAAACACTCCCCATGAGAAGTCTTTTTCCGCCCATAATGGCAAGTGTATAAGCTCAAACGGTAAAAGTAGAGTTTGGCAAAAATCACTCCGATTCGAAGCAATACCCCCCAGAGAGATTAGGGGGCAGGATACGTTATGGTAGAATAGGAGACTTGTAGGGCGTATATTTCTCAGGTAGATCCCGGCTGCCCTTGATTTCCCTTTGCCTATTTGCCAGTCGATGTATATAGTTCAATAGTTCGTGTTCTTCAGGGAACCAGTGACATTAGATCGCTAGAAAAGTCCGGGAAGGCCGGTAATTTTCCGTGCAGAACCGGAATGGGAGAACGACACTATGTATCGACAATTCATTGTTTTGGCAGTGGCGATTGCGCTGAGCCTGTCTACCACCACAGTATTAGCACAGTGTGGCTGTGGCCCGGTGGTGACGTACTACGCGCCTGCCGCACCGAGTTACACCACATTCTACGCTCCGGCGCCTCAAGTCACTTACTATGCGCCCCCAGTACCGTATGTAACCCACTATGCGCCGCCCAGGCCGTATGTGACCTATTACGCGCCCCGCGTTCGCCCCTACGTTACGTACTATCGCGTACCGAGGCGGGTTTTTTATTGGTGAATCTGAATTAACGATATCACGCCGCGATGATCGTACTGGCCTTGTCAGAAGGCGGTTTATCGCCCGGCTTCTGCCCGCTCGACTTATCGTTGGGCGGATCTTGCTCGTGCGTATCGGCATGCATGGCCTCGGCCACTTCTCGTCTGGCGCCGAAGTAGTAGACCAGTCCCACGGCGGCTATCAGTACGGTGACTATGCGGTATCCTAGCGCCACTACGAGACCTTGGGCCAGAGCGTTTGATGAACCTCCAACCCATTGGTAGAGATGACTAATAACGTATTCGAAGGGGCCCATGCACAGGGGGATTGCACCGGTGGCGGCGCTCAGCGGCGATATTACGAAGTGCGCCTTGAGCGAGAGGACCTCCGGTAACAGGTTACCGAAGAGCCCGATGGCGATGAGGAATATGCCCACGGTGAAGAGGCTGTGAACGCCGATGCTCATGATCGCCCCAGCCGTGAGTACCAGCGGTTTGTGGCGATACATGGCCGTGGCCGTGACAAGTCGTTCGAGTGGTTCGCCTACGACCGGTTGTTTTTTCAGGAACACGGATAATCTTCCGTTGGCCGCGGCCAAAATCCACAATGCCATGATTCCGATTGTGCTCACCACGGTAACGATGATGGCCAACTGGCAGATGAATCGGATCTGGGGGTGGTCGAAGTGCAGGAAACCGGTGGCCAGGATAGCCACGGTTGCCACCACGAAAAGCATGTAGAGACCCATCAGGCGGTCGACGATAACCGATGCGAAGGCCTTGGCCTGCGAGCCCTTGTAGTGTCGGCCCAGCAGCACGGCCTTGAGCACGTCGCCGCCGATGATGCCCATCGGTGCCAGGTTGAACAGATAGCCCATGAATCCGATCCGCAGAACCTCGCGCAGGCCGCAAGGCACATCCAGCGCGCGGACCAGGAAATACCAGCGGACAATGGTCAGCAGCACGGCCGAAGCGCAACACAGGCAGGCAGCAGTCAAGAGGGGCCAGTTTTTCGGATGGGCGTAGAGTTCGGCGAAGGATTGCTGGTTTTTGGCCTCGTAAACCAGGTATGTGATGATGGCGATGGGGATGCCGATCTTGACCAGCAGCAACAACGCTTTCTTGGCAATTCGCTTGCCTTTGGACTCGGTTTTACGATCTTGTACCATTGTATATAGCTTTATTGCTTTAGTTCCGTAGGCCGGGTTGCAACCCGGCGTTTTTTATGATTACGCTCTCTGCCATTGCCGGATTGCAACCCGGCCTACAGCTTTTGTTCGTTTATCTCGCGTTCGACCCGCTCGAGGTCGGCGTCGACCATCATGCGGACAAGTGACGGGAAGTCAACCTCGGGACGCCAGCCCAGTTCATTACGGGCTTTGGTGGCGTCGCCACGGAGTTTGTTGACCTCGGCCGGACGCAGAAGTTTGGGGTCGGTGCAAACGTATTTTTGCCAGTCGAGCCCTACATGGTTGAAGGCCAGTTCGACCAAATCGCGCACCGTGTGTTTCTCGCCGGTGGCGATAACGTAATCCGACGGCTTGTCTTGCTGCAACATCAGCCACATGGCGCGCACGTAGTCTCCCGCGTAGCCCCAGTCACGGGCCGCGTCGAGGTTGCCCAGTGATAGCGAGTCTTGCACGCCCAACTTGATGCGGGCAACGGCATCGGAAACCTTGCGGGTTACGAATTCCTTGCCGCGGCGGGGCGACTCGTGGTTGAAGAGCATGCCCGAGCAGGCGAAGATGTCGTAGCTTTCGCGATAGTTTACGGTGATCCAATGCCCGTAAACCTTGGCTACGCCGTAAGGGCTGCGGGGGTAGAAGGGCGTGGCTTCGGTTTGCGGTTCTTCGTCGACGGCGCCGAACATCTCGCTGGAACTAGCTTGGTAGAAGCGGATGCCGGTGTCGACCAGACGTATGGCTTCCAGTACGCGAGTTACGCCCAGGCCGGTAAACTCGCCGGTCAGCAAAGGTTGCAGCCAACTGGTGGGCACGAAACTTTGCGCCGCCAGGTTGTATACCTCGTGCGGCCGCACGTCGGAGATCAGTGTGATAATCGAAAGCTGATCGAGCAGGTCGGCCTGGTGCAGTTCTATATGCCCGTGAATATGCTCGATGCGGTCGAAGCTTTCGGTGCTCGACCGACGTACCATGCCGTGGACTTCGTAGCCCATTTCAAGCAGAAATTCAGCCAGATAGGCTCCATCCTGCCCTGTGATGCCTGTGATCAGGGCCCTGCGAGGCGTGTCTTTCGATTCTGATTTTTGCCGGCTGACTGGCTGGTTAATTGACAACTGAACGGTCCTCGGTATCTGGAAAATTACGGCTGCGGTATTCTGGCAGCGTGCGGGTTCTGCGTCAACGTTAAAAGCAACTTGTCTATGGACAGCAAAAGTGAAATTGGGTGGAGTCGGTGGTTTGGGAGTGTGGGCGTGTGGCCGGAAGTGAGAACCTTGTGGTGATTCGGTGGGTAGAGATTTATATTATGGTCCGTTCGCGTCGGCGAAAAGGTCTGATAGCACTTCTTTTCTGTAGAGGGGCAGGTGGCGGTAATAGACCTCTAATGTGCAGATGGCCAGTGAGGTCATGTAAAGTCGACCGCCTTGGTTGGCAAACCTGCCTCGCGGATCCCAACTTCCCGCCTCGTGTCCTTGTTTTTCTTGCATGGATGTCAGCATGACGCGGATTTTGTCATTCCAGCGTTTCCAGGGTTTGCCGCCGACGTGGTGCATAACCTGAGTGCCGTAATACCAATAATAAATATTGGGTTTATTTTGGTGGGGGAGATTTTGCAGAAGGTATTCCACGCCCGTTTCTATGCCCCGGTGATCGCATGGCCAGCCCAGGTATTGTCGGCACAGCAGGGCCTCGGCGGTCATTGTATAGGTGGCACGCTGGCCGGGCATATATGCATATTGACCGCCCTGGTAATCGGT
>JAFGTN010000179.1 GCA_016934075.1 Pirellulales bacterium | reverse complement strand
TCGCGCAGAGCCGCCAGCGAGCCGCTCAATGCGTCGGGAGTGTGGGCGAAATCGACGAACACGCTGAACGGCTGACCGCATTCGATACGTTGCAGACGCCCCGGGATCTCTTCGACCGACTCCAGCGCCCGCACGATAGTGGGTAAATCGATGCCGTAGGTCAAACCGATTGCGGTCGCGCAGAGGCAGTTGTAGACGTGATGCACACCGATCATCCTCGTGCGGACCGGGACCGTATCGCTGCCGGCCGTGAGCAGGAAAGTCTGCTCGCAGGCCTGACGCTCGATCAAAGTGCCCATGAGTTCCGCCTGGGAGCGGATGCCGATGGTCAATACGGGGCCGTCGATCAAGTACAAGTAGCCGGCCGAGGTGGGATCGTCGGCGTTGATTACGGCGAAGGCCTCGGGCGACATATAACCGAAGGCCTTGGACTTGGTTAGTCGATAGTCGCCGATCGTGCGATGATAGTCCAAATGATCGCGGCGTACATTGGTCACGCAGAGCGAATCGAGTTGCATGCCGGCAAGACGTGCCTGGTCGAGCGCGTGGCTGGATACTTCCATCACGGCATGTGTGCAATCGTTGTCGGCCATGCGGGCCAACCAGAACGCCAGACGTTCGGCCGACGGCGTGGTCAATGTGGCCTCTTCGAAATGCTCCCCGTCGCAGTAGCCCAAGGTTCCCAAGATGCCCGTCTTGAAGCCGCCGTAGCCCAGGATGCGGGCGATGAGGCAGCTTGTGGTTGTTTTACCATTGGTACCCGTCACCCCCACGACTTTCAAACGTCGGCTGGGATTTCCCGCCAGTTCTTGACAGATACGTCCGTATGCCTCGCGAGCGCTGGGTACCACGCAGACGGGAACTCCCACGTTGGGTAAAGGATGTTCGGCCAGTATGGCCGAGCAGCCGGCCGCTACCGCTACCGATGCCAGGTTGTGACCGTCTTGGGCCGTGCCGACCATGGCGGCGAACAGATCGCCCGGTTTCAGACGCCTTGTATCGCACGAGCAGGAGGTTACGCGGATGTCGTCGGCGCCTAGAAAAGCAGCACCGGGCAACAACTTGCGTAAACTGGTCGGATGTTCCCTGAGGGGGAATGCCTGCATGTCGCTGGCCTCCATGCCAACTGACGCCGGACGAAAAGATTTCAGTTTTTTGGCCGAAAAACGCCGACCAAACGGGGCGAGCATCCTTGCCCGTCACATGAGTGGTGGCCGGATTGTCCGAATTTTCGCCCTTCTGTCAAGGCGGAAAAATACGGAGGCCCAAATTGCCGAAAGCCCCTATTTTACGGAGAGTTAGCAGCCCATTGAAGAAATCGTTTTGGGTGCGTGAAGTAGTTCTCATTCGGCGGACGTAAGCAATCTATTTCAAAGGGGTGCTATCCCGGCCGTGCTTACTTGGCGGCTTTTTTATTCAGATCAAGAACCTTGATGTCCTTGAACATCACAAGCATCTTGTTGCCGGAGTGCATTTGCATTACCAGATGTCCGGGTCCGACGACCGGATCGTTTTTCAATTCGGCGATTTTGGTTCCATTCAGCCATGTCACCACGTGTCCTCCATCGGCCAGGATTTCCATTTCGTTCCACTTGTCGAGCTTGTAGGCTTTTTTCACAACATCGGCCGATGGAAAGCCGATCCACTTACGACCGTAGCTTTCATAGATCCCGCCGGTATTATTGCGGGGGTCGACTTCCACTTGCAGGCCGTGTGCCCGGTCGGGCTTTTTGATATTGCAGCGCACATAGAAACCGCTATTGCCGGCCAGTGATTTGAACTGGAACTTCACGCGTAAGTTCTGATATTTTTTATCGGAAACCAAAAGCCCATAGAGTTTGGCTGCCTTTTGGGTTTTGCCGACGATTGCGCCGTCTTCGATAACCCACTCGCCATCGCCCACCTGGTGCCAGTTTTTGAGAGTCTTACCGTCGAAAAGCGATACCCAACCGTCCTTGGCTTGGGCCTTTTTAGTGGGCGCCACTTGGTCGTCCGCGGGGGACGTGTTTGCCAACAGACAAAAACACAACACGGTTGACAAACCTAGGGCGATAAGCGGTGTGATATTGGCGGGCATTCTTTTCATTTGTCGCTCCTTTTTGTGTTGGGGGTTGCCGATGCGAATCCGTTTCTCGGATATTCACGGTGGTGGGGGATATTCGGAGTGTTTCGGCCGCGTAATCGTTACGTTGCCGATCAGCCAGCAAGCATACATCTTCGGGCACCGAGCGTCAACGATAGATGATTGTTTTAATGGTCAATGATATTGCTCGCATTTCCAGCCGAACCACTGTCGAAGAGACGCGTGACAACACGAATAACCGGCTTTTTTCAAACCCCCATAACGGCTTCTCGCCAATAACTCGTTTTTCCTGTGCGCGAGTCAAAATCACAACCTATCCTATATAAGTTGCGGATAGCAAGTATTGCTGACCGTGTATAACCCATTATCAGTACAGAAAAATCGGCAAAATAAAGATGTCGAATACCCAAAGTCCACAATCGACGTGTGGTCCACACCGGCTGCTTTTGCTGCCATCGGTTAATAACAATACGTCCCCTCAAACTCTGGCAATAGTCGAAGCTTTGCGAGATGATGGTTTTGAAGTTGATGTGGCCGAAGCGGAAACGGAAGCAATCAAATTGTTGCGAAAGGCTTCAAAAACACAGCAGCCGTATCCGCTGGCGATTCTAGGCTTGGGTATGTCGCCGGTGAACGAGGATCTCGAGAAGATCAAGCGGATTTGGAACAACTCGTCCACGACTTTTGTCGTAACCTGTGCCGCCGAATATTCACAGGCTTGGGAAAACAAGTTGCGAAAACTTGTGCAACGTGGCCAGATCATTCTGCTCGATAATCCTGTCGACACACTTATGTTGCGCCGATTGGCGAATTCGCTTGTGGCCAATTGGCAAAAGGCCGATGCCATGCGCCGCAAGCTGGAGCGGATGATAAATACGGTTTCGGCTTGCGCCCACGAGATATCGCAACGCCAGGAGGCGGAAGAAGAAGCCAGCAGCTATGCCACCAAGGTCGAGGCAACCAACAAAGCCTTGGAGAAAATCTGCGAGGCGGCCGAAGCCGCGGCCGCCGCGAAAACCGAGTTCCTCGCCAACATGAGCCACGAAATTCGTACGCCCATGACGGCCATGCTCGGGTATGCCGAAGAATTGCTGGAACCGAGCCTGCCCGAGAGCGAGAAAACCGTGGCCGTGAACACGATCCTGCGAAACGGCGAACACCTGCTTGCCATCATCAACGACATTCTGGATTTATCGAAGATAGAAGCACGTAAGCTGAAGATCGAAAAAATAGCTTGTTCGCCGGTGCAACTTGTCGAAGACGTGCGAGTTTTGATGGATGAGCGAGCGCGTCGTAAGAATCTGGAATTCAAAGCGCGCATGGTGGGATCATTACCCAAGAACATTCTCAGCGATCCCACGCGAATTCGCCAGATTCTTCTCAATCTCGTGGGCAACGCGATAAAGTTTACCGATCACGGATCGGTAGAGATTTTCTATGGATTGAAACAGCAAGGCGGAAAGGAGCAGTCTATTTTCTTCGAGGTTTCGGACACCGGAATCGGAATGACGCACGACCAGATCCAACGACTTTTTTCGCCGTTTTCACAGGCCGATTCTTCCATAACAAGAAAATTCGGCGGGACGGGCTTGGGATTGACGATCAGTAAACGCTTGGCCGAAAAATTGGGCGGACAAATTACAGTCACAAGCAAACTCGGACGTGGCAGTACGTTTCGCGTTGTCATGCCGGTTGAAATGCCGACCGAAGAAGATTGTACCAGCAGCGATCTTTTGGATAGTTTGACCAAAACAGATAACATAAACGAGGACGCCGAAAAGGCCCACTATGATGCGATACTCGGATGCAATATCCTGGTGGCCGAAGATGCTCCCGACAACCAGCGGCTTATCCAAGCTATCCTCAAAAAAGCGGGTGCCCAAGTCTCCATGGCCGGAAACGGAAAGGCGGCCGTCGAAATGGTCTCTAATGCAATGGATAACGGAGAACCTTTCGACCTGGTGCTGATGGATATCCAAATGCCGATCCTCGACGGATATCGGGCAACGGCCGAAATCCGTGCGGGTGGATACACCAGTCCGATTGTGGCACTTACGGCTCATGCCATGGGCAACGAGAACGAAAAAACCCTTGCGGCCGGCTGCGATGGCTATCTGGCCAAACCATTCACCCGCAAAAAACTGCTTTCGATCGTTGCCAGATTCGCCGGTGGCAACGCAGAGGTTTTCGCATCACCATCGAACCGCGAATCCGGTGCCTGTGAAGAAATCGGCTGATGCTTCCGTGAGCCCCACTCCTGCCCGCCAGTCCCACTGGAAATTGGGAGTGAAAAGATAGGTGATGCCGCCGTCATAGTAGTGCTCGGGGCGCGAATCATCGGCACCAGAATAGGCCAGCATGATCCATTCCTGGTAGATGCCGAAACGTTCGCTAACGCTCAGCGACACGACGAGAGATTGGGCGAAATTGTTGAAGTAGTCGCCTCCCGGCGAAATGAAGTTGCAGCCTGTATTGCCGCCGATGGAAATCCGATCGGTGAGCTCCCAACTATAAGCACTCACTATCGAAACGCCCACGCGGTCCGAACCGACTTCGGAATCGCCGCCGGGCAGATCCAGACTGTAGATCAGCGAGCTTTCGGGAATATAGCCGTTATTATCCGAAAATTGTTCTTTGAAGCCCACGCTCAGGCCGCTACCTCCACTCGATTCGAAAGGCAGCAACTCGGCCGAACCGATTTGCGACGAGAAAAGATGTCCAGCCCAACCGATGCGCAACTCTAGCGAGTCGTTCAGTCCGTATCGTAAAAGCAACTCGGGAAGAACATGTTCGCGAGATAGAACGCCGGCCGAATCGTCGCGCGTGTAGGTATAGCCGCCTTCGATTTGTAATCGGTAGCGGCCCACCACCGAACTGGCTTCGGTGAAGTCGGGACGGTCGGCCACCAGCGAATCATCGAAACTCTGGCCTTGCATGATCCAGGGTTTGAATACCTCGCGAGCGATCTGCTGAGCGGGGAGTGCGGACGCCGTGGCGGCAATGATGAAAAACGCGGATAAAATCCTGTGGCCTAACATTTCGTGTCAACTTTTGCGGTAGTGACGTTCTATTGTCCAATATCCTAAATCGGTGAGCTGATCGGAAATGTTGAACTAACAGCTCCCGAGCTATCCGATTCAGTTTTCAGCGTCCGTTAACTCTACCCAAGACGCACAGCTTCCACCCGCCTAAGACCATTGTTATAATCAAGAAGAGTCGCCCACCGACATTATCCATCGAATACCCCCCCCTACTTAAGGAGATGTTCCCAATGTCCCACCGAATTGATCGTCGTCAATTGCTCAAGAGCAGCACGCTTGCCGTTTCGGGATTTTGGCTGTGCAACGGCCGTGCTCTTGCAGCCGGCAACTCACCTAACGAGAAATTGAACATCGCCATGATCGGGGTTGGTGGACGCGGTCGTGGGAATCTAAACGACATCGAGCGCACGAAACAAAACATCGTGGCTATCTGCGATGTCGATGACAAGACGGCCGGCAATGCATACGAAAGGTTCCCCAAAGCGAAGAAGTTCTACGACTTTCGCCGCATGCTCGATCAGATGGAAAAGCAGATCGATGCTGTTGTTGTCAGCACGCCCGATCATACTCACTTCCATCCGGCCATGACGGCCATGAAGATGGGCAAGCATTGCTATTGCGAAAAACCCATGGCGCACTCGGTGGGTGAGGCCCGTGCCATGACCGAATTGGCGGCCGAGAAGAAATTGGCCACACAGTTGGGCATGCAACGCCACGCATACGCCAACATGCACCGCGTGGTCGAATTGATCCAAGCCGGCGCCATCGGCAAGGTCACAGAATGCCACGCCTGGGTCGGCGGCGACCGCGGCATGCCCGAAATGCCCACCGAGTTCCCGCCGGTTCCCAAACACTTGAAGTGGGACCTCTGGCAAGGTCCGGTCGTGACCGAGCGACGCTATAGTCCGGCATACGTGCCCTATGAATGGCGATTCTGGTGGGATTACGGCACGGGCGAGACGGGCAACTGGGGTTGCCACATTCTCGACATACCATATTGGGCACTGGGCCTCCGCTACCCGACCAAAGTCGCCGCCTCCGGACCGAAGCTGGACGCTCGGCGAACACCCAAGTCGATGTCCACCTGTTTCGAGTTCCCCGCCGCGGGCGAGCGGCCTCCGGTGACACTGCACTGGTACCACACCAAGAACGGTCCCGACATTCTGGCCAAGCATAAACTGTCGGGATCCGGATCGTGTGCCTTGTTTATCGGCAGCGACGGTATGTTGCTGTGCGGATTCAATAAACTCAAGCTATATCCCGAGTCGAAGTTTGCCGACTACAAACCTCCGGCTCCGTCGATTCCCGACTCGCCCGGCTTCCACCAGGAATGGGTCAATGCCTGTAAAGGCGGCCAACCGGCCACGTGCAACTTCGACTACAGCGGCCCAATGGCCGAGACAGTGTTGCTGGGTAACCTGGCCTATCAAGTCGAACAGAATTTCGATTGGGACGCCGAAAATCTCAAGGCCATCGGTTGCGAAAAAACCGAAGCCTTGATCCATCCGACTTACCGCAAGGGATGGGAAATGTAGAATGGACGATGCGCAATAATCCTACTCTACTATCACCTCGTCTTTTGGATCGAACTTGGGTGTTACGAAGAGCAGAACCGTCATGCAACCCACGGCCCTATGTACGGTGCCAGGTGGAATAACCACACACATTCCTGGGCGAATGTCCACCAGTTCGTCGCCGAGTTGCATTTTGGCATTCTCGTCGCACTCGATGAAATAATACGTCTCGGTCAACCGCCGGTGGTAGTGTGGCTTGGCCTCGCTGCTGATTTGTGTGCGGTGGATCGTGCCCGGATAGTCGGGCACATCCGCCATGGCCCGCCGCGCCATACCGCAAGGACAAGGCACGGCCTCGATTTGATCGAAATCGATAATGTAGTAAGGTTTGTTACTCATGGTAAATTCGAGGCCTCTGTCGGACTGTTGGAATAATTCATACTTCGATTGTGGTCGTGAGTGATTATAGCGCAATTTCTTTCCACGTTATAACAGAAAAAACGCGTTTTTTCAGCCAGAATCAAACGGCCCACGAGTGGGGTTGTACGTACAACTTATTTATATAAATTAATGATGGTACATATTGAATCGATACACATCCGAGGGTTGGTAACGGTATGACCTACGAACCCCTAAATCAACTTGATTCCATTCATGCGGATCCAAGCCGGCCCAAATATGACTGGCTCAAGCGGTATATCCGTAGTGAAATGGACGCCGGTCGGCTCAAGCCCGGGCAGGCCTTGCCTTCCGAGCCGCGGTTGGCCGCCAACCTGCGGATCTCTCGCAGCACCGTGCGACAAGCCCTGGCCGATCTGGAACAAGACGGCGTGATTCATCGAGTGCGTGGCAAGGGCACTTTCGTGCGGGAAACTTCCGGCGAGCAGCGGAGCAAAAGCCTCACCGCTTATGGCTTGGTCCTGCCCGAGTCACAAGGTGGATTCTATCCGTCGTTACTGCATGGTTTCGAGACGGCCGCCAAACAGACACGGCACCAAATGATCGTCTCCTCGACAAATAACGACTTGAAGCAGCAAGAAAGTATCTTGTTACAGTTGCTGGACAAGAAGGTGGCCGGTGTTACGCTTGTGCCCGCTACCGCCCCGCCCACGCCCGCGTATCAGGTGCGACGTCTCCAGGAAGCCGGAATCCCGGTGGTTTTTTGTCATAGGCCCGTGAGCGGTGTCAACGCGCCTTTGCTGGCGCTGCCTTTCCATAAGATCGGGCGTATGGCCGGCAGGGCATTCGTCAAGCATGGACATCGTCGCGTGGGCTACATCTCCACGCATCGCGCTCCCTCGACCGAGGAGTACGCTAGCGGATTGCAAGAGGCCATGCGTGAAGGCGGAGGCGATCTTCCACCCGAATTCATCTGCTACACAAATCCCTCTGATCCATCCGCGGCCAATGAAAAGGCGATTGCCGCAAATCTCCAGCATGTACTTCGGCAGCCCGATCCGCCAACAGCAATACTGGCCAACTTCGACAGCCTGGCCGAAGTGGTATACATGCAATTGATCGGCATGGGATTGAGAATTCCACAAGACATATCGCTGGTCGGCATCGGCGGCATGTGGCGAGAGGGAGCAATCGTGCGCCGCCTCAGCAGCGTGACCATCGATGAAGTCGAAGTAGGCCGGCAGGCAGCCAAGATGCTGCATCAGATGCAAACCGGCGAGCGTGCTATCAACAATACGGAACGGGTTTTGGTCGATCTCGGATTCGCCGAAGGGGAAACACTCGGTCAGGCGTCCCGGCGGAACCAAGCCCAGCAAGAAAATCTGCTGATAAATTCAAAACAATAAAGGTATTCTATGCTTGTAAAGTTGCATTCACACCTGCTATTGCTTGTTATAATTTCGTTTTCCATACCAATCAATTATTCTTCCGCGTCACATGCCGCCGAGGAGATAATCGATGTTGGCGCGCGCAAGCAGCTCTTCGTCGATGAGTTTCTCATTGCCTCTAAAAATGGTGTTCGACTTGTGATGAATCCCCCATACCGCACGGGTGAGATGTTAGTCGATACTCGAGAAAAACCGTGGGAGCAGGGTGGGCAAAATACGGGGCATTATGATTATTCCAGCGTGCTTAAGGAAGATGGCCGTATACGCATATGGTACGACGCCGTTCTAGGACCGGAGGATCGTAATCAGATTGTTTGCTACACGGAAAGCAAGGACGGAATCCATTTTACCAAACCGTTGCTGGGGCTGGTGGATGTGGATGGCTCGAAGGAAAATAATGTGGTGATCGGCCCCGGCGACACACATGGAGCGGCCGTCTGGATCGATCCCAACGCGCCACCCGAAAAGCGATATCGTTCACAGTCGAAGGGCCGTGGCGGCCTCAATTATTATGCCTCCGCGGACGGTTTGCGTTGGAAAATCGTAGGCACTGTCGATACCGGCGGCCATATCGATACCCAGAATGTCATCTTCTGGGACGAAATATATAAAAAGTACGTGCTTTATTCGCGAGGAAAATGGATGGCTCAGCCGAAGCGCTATCGAGCGGTGCGCCGCGCGGAGTCGACCGATCTGTCGCATTGGACAAACACCGGTTTGGTTTTTGACGTCAGTGCCGTCGATTGGAAAGCTTATCCGACAATCACGGGAGAGCCGCCGGTCGACTATTACGGCGCCGGAGTTTTCAAATACGAAGGCGTCTACCTTATGTACGTGCAAACTTTCTGGCACTGGAAAGCCCGTCCCAAAGAGCTGAAATTCGGCGTCGGTCCGTACCGCAAGATCAACGAACGTGCCAACCGCCAACAATTGGGTCCCAACGGTTCCGATGTGCGTCTGGCAACCAGCCGGGATGGAAAGACCTTCGAGCGGGCCGGCGGTTGGAGCCCCTTCCTTCGTCCGGGACCACAAGGCAGCTTCGACTCGAAGTGGATATGGGCCATGCCGGGCGTTGTTCGCATGGGGGACGAACTTTGGATCTATTATACAGGTACCAACCGTGGTCACGACGATATCCTCGATCCGGCCGCGCCCGGCGGCAAACACCAGATGGGGATCAGCCGTGCGGTGATGCGTCTGGATGGATTCGTCTCGGTCGATGCGCCTTATGAAGGTGGCGAGATGACCACACCGTTGATACGCTTTGCGGGCAAGCAAATGCAACTGAATCTCGATACCAGCGCCGGCGGTTGTGTGCGGGTCGAATTGCTCGATAAGGTGGGCAAGCCTGTTGATGGTTTTACCGCGGCCGAAGCCACACCACTGGTGGGAAACTCCGTGCGTATGCCCGTAACCTGGGGTGACGAGTCGAATATTAGCAAGCTGGCGGGCATCCCGGTAAGAATCCGATTCATAATGCGAGACTGTAAACTGTATGCATTTCAATTTATTCCTTAGAACGTGTTTGGAAATTGGTGTGAGCCGTTTTGATGGATAAAATACGTAAAAGTGGCTTTACTCTTGTGGAACTCCTGGTGGTTATTGCCATCATTGGAATACTGATTGCGCTGTTATTACCGGCCGTGCAGGCTGCACGCGAGGCCGCTCGCCGCTCCCAGTGCAAGAATAATTTGAAGCAACTCAGTTTGGGCATGATCACTCATTCAACCACACACGGACATTATCCGACCGGTGGTTGGGGAGGACGGTGGACAGGAGATTCGGAGCGTGGTTTTGGCCGGAGCCAGCCTGGTGGTTGCCTGTTTAACGTCTTGCCCTATATCGAACAGGAGACACTTTATCACCAAGAGACCGCCATCCGCACGGGTAGCGCGGTGGCAACATTCCATTGCCCTTCCCGCCGAGCCGCCACCCCTTATCCAAACCGGTATAAAAATTACTCGACACCCGACCTCTACAATTGTCCTAAGATCCCTTTGTACGGAAAGACCGATTACGCGGGCAACTTGGGGGATTCCACCGATATTGGTGTCAGTGCCAATCATGGCGGGCCGCCCGACTATGCGACGGGCGACGATCCCAATTACTGGCCCGACACCTCGCACATCACGGGAGTAACTTTCCTGCGGAGTCGAATCGGCGAGTCGGACATTCCGGACGGAACTTCCAACACATATCTGGTCGGTGAAAAATATATCAATGCCTTATGGTACCAAAGCGGCGAGTCCGACGGTGACGACAAAAGCGCCTATGACGGCCACAGCGGGAACGCATTCCGTGGAACTCATCCGCTTTTTTATCCGCCATTACAGGATACTCCGGGCTACGCCTGTTTCTGGCAATTCGGCAGCGCGCACTCCGGCGGCTTGAACATGGCCTTCTGCGACGGCTCGGTTCACACCATCAACTACGACATCCAGCCACAAATCCACGGCTATCTGGGAAACCGGCATGATGGTGCGGCAATTGACGCCAGTGAGCTGGAGTAAAGTTTCTTCGAAGCCTCGGCGTGCAACGTTTTCTCGCGAAATTAGATCGAAAACAGTACGATTTTGCGGTGCAACTCAAGGACTTGCCAGACGGTAAAGCGGACCGTTAGAATTAATGCGCGGTGTTGTTAGCCCCGTCGCCTGCGACGGGATAGTAAGTGTCAAGCCGTCATGCCACCCTCTTCCGGCCGCAGGCAGCCGGGCTAACAGTTTTATTATGCCCTTCGTGGCAAAAGACAACTCATATATGATCAACAAAATCTTAAACCGAGAAACACCGGATCGAATCGTTTACGCGCCGAATTACTGGCAGTGGTTCGCGCACCATGCCAATCACGGCATATTGCCCGACGAAATCAAAGATTGCGCCGACCAGTTGGAAATGATCCGCCGGCTCGGTTTGGACGTATTCAGCCGCAACATATATTGCGACCAGCGGCGCGCGTGGTTCGGAGGTCTGGCCGAAGAACGGTGGGATGGCGTCGAGGCGACCGGCGAAGAGGAACAGTGCGGCGGAGACCTGTTGTTCCGTAAGATATATCGCACCCGCTCGGGTGAGCTGACCGAGCGGTTGAAGTATATCTTCGAAGAATCCACGCTCGTGCAGGAGGAATTTCTCGTCGATGATTATATGAACCAGTTGCCCGTCTTTCGTGAATTCGTGTCCGGTCGGCGATGGTCGTTCGACGCCGACCGTTACCGCGCGGAACAGGAAAAGGTGGGCCCCGACGGCGTTGTCATCGCCGGCGAGTTGCACAGCCCGCTGAAGATGTTGCACTTTCTCGCCAATCCTGTGCAGACAACCTACATGCTGGTCGATCGCGAGGACGAGGTGAGAGAGATTTGCGCGTTGCACGAAGAAGCCCAACTCGACCTTGTCCGCCAGATGGCAGAGGCCGGCGTGCGCGTGATGATGGCCATGGACAATCTCGACAGCACATTCCATCCGCCCAGGTACGTGGAGCAATACTCGGCATCGTTCTACCAGCGGGCAGCAGAGATCTGCCACCGGCACGGCGCGCTGTTCTTCATCCACGCTTGCGGCAACCAGAAAGCCAACCTGTCCCTAATATCCTCGCTGGGCGTAGACGGCCTGGAGGGCGTGGCCTATCCGCCCCTGGGAGATACGCAACTGGATGAGGCCTTTGCCATGACCCACGACAGTTTTATCATCACCGGCGGGATCAGCGGCATTGAGACCGGAAACTTGAAGTCGCGGGACGAAGTTTTTCGCTATGTCGAGGACCTTTTCAATCGCGTGCGCCCCTACGCCAACCGCTTTGTACTGTCGGCCAGTTGCAACACATCAGTCGACGCCAAGTGGGAAACCCTCGTGCATTTCCGTGACGCCTGGCGCGAACTGGGCAGTCTGACCGTGGAGAAAGAGTAGATCAAAAACGAATCTGCTGTTTTGAGACAGGCTTCCAGCCTGCATTGTAGGGCAAATCATAGACCCCGTTCCCTTTTGCCCATCCCCGTTTGATTAGATCATCGGCCATTACGTCCTGCTCATCAACCGCACCACTTCATCGAAGGAACGGTACACACCCCGAAGCTCCCCGTCCATCATCGGGTCTATGTTTCGTACCTGTGGTTCCCTAAGCAGTCGATAGTCGAGGATCGCCCTTCCACCTGGCAAATAGCCTACGAGGATCAGGCACGCTTGGTCAGATGGCGAGGGGCACTCCTTTCGCAGCAACTCCGGCCACTCGCCTTGTTCTAGAGTGATGAAGCACTGAAGCGGAAGAATGTCGATTGAAGTTCTAAGCAACCGCCCGCCGTTTTGAGCAACCAATGCCTGAGATAAACTAATCGGCAACTCAACCCCGAATGCTGTCTCCCAGGCACGGATATCTTCCCAACTGACAGTATCGGGTACTTGGTAGCCGAGTTGCTTAACCGTCCAGGGCTCCCAGAATCTCTCCGCGCCCACCGATTGGGGCTCTATCGCTAGAGAACGAGAGTCACCGGCTGTTGGGTTTGGCCACAGCAGCGCACCGCACCGGGGGCAGGTCACGTCCCGAGATAGAGGTGACGTTTCCGCTCGGCAGTGTCTACCACAGACAGGACAGTAGTTCAATGGATCCTCAGGAGTGTGTGATGACGGCACAGTCATGTTCTCCTCTGTGGCCTAGGTACCGTTTATCAAACAGTCTCAAATTGGTAACTGGGCGTGCCACTGCCCGGAAGCTCTCCTTTCCGATGATATAATAGTAGTAAATAAATCGTGGGATTTCAATGATTTGGAATATTTCTAGCAGCTTCGAGTGCCATAAAACGAGATCCCCATAACCGTTTGTGTCTTCGGAAGTCGCTGGTTCCATCCTTTTTCTTCTGTGGTGCAGGCTTCCAGCCTGCATTCGTAAAAAGGTTCTTCACGAAATTTAGTGACCAAAAATGTTTTTGTCGTGCTCCGCACGAAGGTTTTTCAGGCATGGGCTAACAAAAGTATGAAAAAGAAGCTCCTCAGACCATAGAATATCCGCAGAGTCTTGACAGAATATACTTCCGTCAGCATCCGGTTATTCCTTGGTAGGTTGCTTCTCAGCAGTGCCTACCTCCGCTTCACCAGACCAAGGCATTATCCCCCTGAAGTTTGTCTTGAGTCAATATACTTTTGTTAGCCCATGCCTGAAAAACCTCTTGCCGAAGGCAAGTTGACATAATTTTCACCTACTGAATTCCGTAAAGAACCCATAAAAAAGACAGCCCCGATAGACGAATCTATCGAGGCTATCTTGTATCTAAGAACGTGTTTTCAAATATGTTTTACGCGCCGAATTTCGCCAGCCGCCCAGCATGAGCCAGGGCCATGGGCATCAAGTGAATGGCTTCGAAATGGCCGAAGCCGCCCTTGAGGGCTTCGTTTTCGCTGAACTTCTCGCAGGGGTCGCAGCGGCAATCCTTGGCCGACATGAGCACGGGCACGGGGTGCCAACTGTGCGAGGCCAGCGCGGCCGGTGTGCTGTGGTCGCCTGTCACTACCAATACGTCGGGGCCCAGTTTGACCACGTCGGGTACGATCTTGTCGAACTCTTCGATCATCTTCACCTTGGCTTCGAAGTTGCCATCCTCGCCGCGGCTGTCGGTGTATTTGAAATGCACGAAGAAGAAATCGTACTTATCCCAGACGTCGGCCAGCACTTCCACTTCTTCCTCGAGAGTGGACGCATCACCGACAATTTCCATGCCCACCAGTTGGGCCAGACCCTTGTACATGGGATACGAAGCGATGGCGGCCGCCTTCAGACCGTAGACGTCTTCGTAGGTGGGGATGTGCGGCAGGCCGGAGAAGCCGCGCATGGTCAGGCCGTTGGCCTTGGGCTGGTCGGCCAGTAGTTTGATCGCCTGGGTGTAGAACTTGGCGGCGATCTCGGCCGTTTTCTTGCTGGGCTCATCCTCGGCGACCGGGTCCAGCGGCACTACGCCCGTCTCTTGCGGGTCGGTGTCGAGCACCTTATCACCGAGCCCTTTGCCGCGGAACACTACCACGAAACGGTGCTCCTTTACCGGTTCCACAAAAACCTCCACGCCTGGTATGGAGACCTGGCGGAGTTTGACCGCCAGCGGGGCCGACTCTTCGGTGGGAATCCGCCCGGCGCGGCGGTCGGTGATTTTACCGTCGGCATCGAGCGTGCAGAAGTTACAGCGAATGGCCACATCGTTGGGCCCCACCTTGAAACCGATTCCGGTGGCCTCCAGCACGCCGCGTCCGATCATGTATTTAAGCGGATCGTAACCGAAAACTCCCAGGTGGCCCGGCCCACTGCCCGGCGTAATACCCCGGCCCACCGGATACATGCTTCCCGAACAGCCGTTCTTGGCCAGCGCGTCGAGGTTGGGCGTATCGGCCGCCTCCAACTCGGTCGGCCCGCCCGGCTCTTTGGCCAGCCCGCCCAACCCGTCGGCAATCAGGAACACGATCTTCGAATCGTGCTTGGTATGAAGCATTTTTGTGAGTTCATGGGTATCCATTACTTTCTTCCTTATGTAAGTGCCATTGATTTCTTTCGAATCTATCTATCTACCAGAATGTTCCACGAAAACAAGGCCCGGG
>JAFGTN010000178.1 GCA_016934075.1 Pirellulales bacterium | reverse complement strand
GGGCTTAACCCGCGCCAAGGCGGCGGCCACCGAATCGCTACGCTCTTTCCCCCCCAAGACCACGTCAATACCCAAAATGGCCACGTTCGAGCCGAACTTGAAATTGAAATCCTCGCGGTCTTCGGGCGAGATCACCAAGATCACCTGTACGACGTCGTCACGATTGACGAACCTCTCGGCCGAGTGCAACCAGACGGCCCTGTTGGCCAGGGGCACGAAGGGCTTTTTGTAATGCTTGTCCTTAAAGCGGCTGCTACGCCCGGCAGCAGCCAGAATTACGGCGGTTTTAGACATTTCTTTGAATCTTTTAAGTGGTGGAGTGTGTTGTGTCTCGAGTTTCGGATGGCGGAGTTTGAAACTACCTATTGTGACTGTTGATCGGCGTGAGTCAAGATCGACATTAACTTGCCGACCATGATAGTGATAATTTATTATTTTGCCCGAATCATTCCATGAACTACTGTTTTCGTGTGAAATGGCTGCAGTCGGCCGAGAAAATAACGTAAACCGGCAAAATCCAATATTAAGTGTTACATATCGGTCGCCCTGATCGACTAATCTATTAAACGACAGTTTTACACGAGTGCCGGAATATGACTGATTGGGATGCGGTTGTTAGCCAACACGTGGAAATCGTGCGATGCACGGTCCACCGTATCGTCGGCAATCATGCAGACGCATGGGACTGTATCCAAGAGACGTTTCTGGAAGCCGTAAAGGTCGACCGCCGCGAACCGGTCCGCAATTGGCCGGCACTGCTGCGGCGACTGGCAACCGTCCGTGCTTTGGATTTCGTACGAGCCCGCTCTCGGCGTCGCGGCCAAAATGGCGCGGAGGCCGAGTTAGCACAAACAATCGGCCGGGAACCAAGCCCATCGAGCAATGCCGAGGCAAGTGAGCTAGCCGGACGTTTACGTACGGCCGTGGGCCAACTGCCCCGTCGACAAGCCCAGGTCTTCTGTCTGACCTATTTCGAGCAGATGCCCTCCACCGAGGTTGCCGAGCAATTAGGGATCAGCCCGACCGCTGCACGAATGTTACTGTCACGTGCCCGCCAACGCCTGCAAAGATTTCTGGAGCCTTTCTATGAAGCCGTATCGCAAGAAGACGAGAGGACATGAAGATGGAAGACCGCGAAAAATTACATCACGACGATTTTTTTGACCGGTTTCTGGATCGCGCGGTGGACGCCGTATTGCGAGAACCTCCGCCCGAAGAACTGCCACCGGAGCAGGTCGACGAACTAACGGCCGTTGTACGACGTGCCGCCGAAAAACCTCGCCCCATTACACTATTGAAAAGGAGCAAAAATATGAAACGTATCGCCCAAATGACCATCGCTACAACCGTGTTGGCGGCAATCGGCATTTTCGCTTTTTGGATGGTGAGCGGCGGTTCCGACAACCTCGCATTTGCGCGAGTGGCCGAGGCTCTCGACAGTCTCCGAAGCGCAACTTTCGATATAACCACGGAAGCGAAGGGAGAGAACGGCCAGCCGCCCGCGATCGCGACCGGGAAAGGATTCTTCCTTGCGCCTTCGCACCAGCGCATGGAGGTTACAGTCGATATGGGCTACGAGCCTGCGATCAAGGCAGCGGAAGCGGCCGCGAGAAGGGCTAAGGGTGCCGACAGTCCGGAGGGAAAAGCCGCGGCGAAGGCAGCGGCCGAGGCCATGACTAAAGCCGTGGCCGACTTGCCCAAGATTAAATTCAAACAGATCACGATTTCCGACGGCCAAACGGACAAGTGCATTACGCTCACTCCCATGGCAAAGATCGCCAAAGTCATGGACATGAAGAAGATGAAGGAGGATATGAAGAAGGCGGGCAAGTTGGCCAAAAATGCTCCTCCCGATATGTTTGAAATGGTGCGCCGGATTGTCCGCGAGGGGAGTAGCGGCTCGGGTGAGAAAGTTGAAAGGCTCGGCAAGAAAGAGATCGACGGACGCGAGACGGTCGGCTTTCGGACGCGTTTCCACGGCATGAACATGATCCTTTGGGCCGACCCCGAAACGGCCTGCCCCGTTCGCATCGAATCCAGCTCGGACATGATGAACGGCGTTCATATGGTGATGGACAATTTCCGCTACGACGTCGATTTGGACCCGACGTTGTTCAGTCTGGAGCCGCCCAAGGGCTATTCGACTCAAACGATGAACATGAAGATGCCCGTGGAAGAAGACCTTCTTAACACATTGCGTACGATTGCCGAGCACAACAAGGGCAAGTTTCCGGCGAAGTTCGGGATGAACGATGAGGTTATGAATGCGCTGATGCCGCCGTATAAACCCGTAATGGACCCCGAGATGCAAGCCGAGATGAAAAAGGTTATGGAGAAAATTACAGCGAAATACGGTGGAGAGGAAAAACTTCGAGCAAAGTATGGAAAAGGCAAGAAACTCCCGCCCGAGATAATGGCCGAATTCATGAAAGCCACGATGACGCTTCAGCAAAAGCATATGCAAAAACAAATGCAGAAAAGCATGAAAACTACAACACCGCTCATACGAAAACGGACGCGAGGTATAACATTCTATACCATGCTCAAGCCCGAGAACGATCCGCACTACGTCGGCGGCGGTGTGAAGTTGGGGACGCCGAATCGGCCCATCCTTTGGTACAAGCCGACCGGCGGCGAGAAATACCACGTAATCTACGCCGATTTGAGCGTCAAACAGGTTTCGGCTGAAGAGTTACCGAAGCTGCCCCAAGCAGAAGACAACCCAAAGCCGTAAGTCAAAGAACATGTTTGGAAAATAGTTCTCGGTCGTCTCACGGTCTCGTGCACTATGCAATCACTGATAAAACGTTCGACTCTCGGCAGCCATCTTCAATAACATTTCGGTTGGTTGTACCCTAGTTCCCAGCCCTTTGATCTCGCCGAGCATTTTCACGATCGGCCCGGCACCTAGCCTGTCGGCCCACCACAGCAATCCACCGCGGTCGATTGGAAAACCCAGTCCGAAGAGCACGCCCAGGTCGATATCTTCGGGGCGGCCGACGGTGCCGTCTTCCAGCAGTCTGGTGGCTTCGAGGATCATGGTTAAGAGCAGGCGAGCCAGAACTATCGAATCGTCCGGTGGCGAAGCGGAGTCGGGTGTGTCGCGTTTCCATTTCTCGATCAATTCGGGCACGCCCTCGGCGATGGGAAGGGAAAAGGTGTCAGGAACCTTTTGCCGGAACGGCCCTTCGGGTGCTTCGCATAAAAGGTTCCTGACACCTTTTCTTCCCCCTGAGTGATCAAAAAACCCGCAGCCCGTTTTCGTGCCGAGATTCTTGGCCTTGATCATCGCCACCAGCAACGGAGAGGAAACGGTCCGTTCGGGGAAAGCGGCCGAGAGCACCCAGCCGCCTTGCAGGGCCGTATCCAGGCCGATTTCATCCAACAATTGCAGGGGCCCTTTGGCCATGCCGAATTCGGTGGCCACTCGTTCGATGGTGTGAATGTCCACGCCGTCGAGCAGCAGTTCCATGGCCTCGGTCACATAGGGCAACAACAAACGGTTGACCAGAAATCCGGGACCGTCTTCCACAACGATGGGCATTTTTCTGATCGACGCCGCGAAACCGCGTGCCGTGGCAACCGTCTTCGGATCGGTCTTGGGGCCGTGGATGATCTCCAACAGCGGACGCTCGCGGACCGGGTGAAAGAAATGAGCTCCGCAAAACCGCTCGGGTCGCTTCAACCCCATGGCCAATTCGCGGATGGGAATCGTGGAAGTGTTAGTGGCCAGGATCGCCCGCTCTGATAAAAGCGGTTCGATCTCGGCGTAGACCTGTTGTTTGATGCGCGGGTTTTCGGCCACGGATTCCAGTACAAGGTCGCAAGCGGCCACTTCGGCCGATTCCGAGGTAATGCGCAAAAGCCGATCCGCCAGTCCCCGCGCTTCATCGTCCGATTTGCCCGCGGCGATGAGTTCGCCTATAATGCCCGTCTTTGCCGCGGCCAAGGCGTCCGCATTGACGTCGGTAACAGCAACATGCAAACCGCCACCAAGTGCCGCCGCGGCCACGGCTCGGCCCATTATGCCCGCTCCGATTATCCCCAGCGAGCTTGTCGATTCGCTCTCCGAGGTTTTCCCGGCCCCGGTTCCTCGACCACGAGCATCTCGCATCAACGATTTGACGTGTTCCCGGGCCGCAAGTTCATCCCCGTCCGTTGCCAGAAGCTCCGCCAGTTTCATCGTCTTCCGTCCTCTGTTCTCCGTGCTCCGTCTTCTATCCGCCTGGCTTGCATGCCCGTTCGTTGCTCGTACCATTGCTTCCAAAGTTCGATCACTTCGGACGAAGTTTTACGTTCCCTGCCGTCGGTTTTAGCCGGGTTGTAGCCAGTGAGCAATGTCAAGCCGGCAAGTGCCTCGCGGCGCACGCCTGCCCGATCGTCCAGCATTTCGATCAATGTGGCAATAAAATCCGTGTTTCCCGAGCGGCCCATGGTGCGGGCAACATCGCGCCGGATCTGTGGATCGGCATGATGCGCCAGGCGGCGCAAAGCCGCGGTACCCTCCACGTCACCCATCCGCACAAGCACGCCGGCTGCTTCCAGTCGCAACGACGCATTTCCGTGCCGCAAAAGAGATTTCAGCGCCGGCGCGTCGTGCCGGCTACCGCAGCGTCCCAACGCGGCCACGGCGGCCTTGGCAACCTCAACGTTTTTATCCTCGATTGCCGGTCGCAAGACACTGGCATGACGCGCATCGGGCCAAGCGCCCAAATATTCGCAAGCACGTCGCCGCACCTCGGCCGAATCGTGCCCCACGGCAGCGTAGGCGATCCGCGCTGCCGCCCCATCTTCGTTGTCGGCGATCGCACGAAGAGCGTTCTGCCAAATGAGTTGGTCCGTTTCTCGTACGATTAAAGTGGCCAAACGGGCGGTGGCCAGACGATCGAGGCGCTGCTCGGCGGCCAGGGTGACCAACTCAGCCGACGCGCTGCGACGCGTCATGACATTATCGCTTTTGAACTTACCCAATGCCGCAAATACGGCATCGCACGACGGCAGTATCTCTCGGTAAACGATCTCGGGCAACGGTTGCTGCCGATCGATTGAGGCCGCGGCCAAAACCCGGTTCAACCTGGAATCGAACTTCAGCAGTTCGTCGATTGTCTGTTGTCGCGTAGCGGTATGTGTGTGTGTATCTGCCAATCTGTCGAGTAAGGCTTGTGCTTGCTCGATTTCCGCCTTGGTTACTGCCGCGGGATCATTAGCGGAAGCACCGATTGTGCCCACCGCGGCACCGTATCGCATTTGAAACTCATGCCGCAGTTTGCCGAGAACCTCGTCGCGTCGTTTTTTCGGAGCCGCAAAGGGGAAGTGCGCGGCGGGCTCCCAGACTATCGCCAACTGTTGGGCGGCCAGTTTTCGCGTTTTCGGGCTGTCGTGTTCGATAGCCTGTAGAAGAATCGGACCGCCCGCTTCAACCGGCCATGATGTAACTGCCAGAATAATCCGTTCCTGTACCGTCAGGTTGGGATCATTCAGCAGATCGCAAGCCAGTTTTCTAGTTGCCTTGTTTACCAGGTTTTCTTTTAAGTCGCCCGGCCCCTTATTAATGGTCAATGACTCGGCCACGGCTGCTCGCACTTGCCACTTTTCATCTTTTGCGGCTGACAACACGTCCTCGACCGAGCCCAGGTTCGCAAGCGACTTTACGGCGGCCGCGCGAATCTTGCTCGAACGGTCGTCCAACATGGGCAGCAGCATGTCTCGGCCGTCCGGAATGTTATTTGCCGACGAAACGGGCCATTGCCCTATCGCCTCGATTGCTGCGATGCGCACATGCAAGTCGCCGTCATGCAACCCGGCCTGCAGACGCTCTTTTGCCTGGCGATGCCCTCGTCGCGCGACGGCCAATAACGCCGCGCCGCGAACCCGCGGATCGGTATCGCCCGCCATATCGGCCACGGCGTCGGGCAATCCCGGTGCGTTTTTATCCGATGCCGGTGGTTTTTTCGACCAGACTTCGACCGCCATCAGCCGCACTTTGGCGTCCGGGCTATCCAGCGCTTCGAGGAATCGTGGATCGCTGTCGGCCGGAACGTGCCTGGCAAGACTATGTAATAGTTCGAGATGCAATCCGGCAACGTAGTGCGACTTGCGATCCAAGCGAAAGTCGCCGTATTGGGCGATCAGCTCACGAATGGTAGGGACAACCGACACGCTTCGCAACGACCCGATAGTCTCAGCGGCGGCCCGGCGTAGGGGAAGCTTAAGGCGACTGGAGCGAACGGTAGCAGCCAATTTCTTTTCGCCGGCGGGATCTCCCATCCGAGCCAGCGCAATGGCCGCGTTGGCGGCGGCCACGTTGTTCGAGCCGTTCATTGTCGAAAGCAGGAATTCGCGGTCCGGCCGCGACCGTGAGAGAATGTCTTCGAGCGATCTATTACGCCAGCGCGGCCCGTCGACTTTTTCACCATCGCGAGAAATGGCCTCCGCCCATCCATCGGCATCGGCCAGAACGGCTTCCAGTTCTTCGTTATCGAGCTTCTCGGTCTCGCCGTCATGTTCATCGCTTTTGGTAGAAGCAACTTCGGCAGGCGCAACAGCGGGCGCAACAGCGGGCGCAACAGCGGGCGCAACTCCAAATTGGCGTTCGATCCAACTCCGGCAGCCCGTACCGATAAGAACCATCAGCACGGCCACGGCGGCGATCCTTCGCGAGTCGCTGGTAAAGCCCTTCAAGATTTCGGAAAAGTTCCACACGTGAGGCAATTCCTTTTGCCTTTTGGACATTCTGACTTCGTCATTCTTTCCTTATTCGGATTTCGGCATTCGTCATTCCTGCCCTCTGTCCTCTCAAGCAAATCCTACTGCACCAGCGCGGCAAAGTCCTTGAGGTCTTCCTTGATTTTGGCTATGACATCATCCGACACTTTTTTTCTCTTGTCTTCTTCCGTCTCTCCGGGTCCCATACCACGGCCGGGCATACCCATGCCCGGTCCGCCCATACCCGGTCCGCCCATACCCATCATATCCATCTCGCCACCCATCCCCGGACCGCCCATCCCGGGCGTTTGAGTTTTAGGAGGTTCGAGCTTCTTGACCAACTCCTCGGCGTCCAGCAGTCCGATCCAGCGGTCAATTTGTTTTTGAATCGCGGTCGCGTTTTTCTTGACCTCTGCTTTTTTGATGAGCGACATGGCGCCACCTTTAACCTGTTCATCGCGAATATTGTCGTGGCCCATCAAGCCGATGCGCACGGCGGCCAGTTGGTCTATGAGCCTGCGCGGTGAAATGGTGCGATCTTGTTCCTCGCAATCCTCGATCTCCTTCTTGCAAGCACTCATGGCCATCCGCCCCAGTTGACGAACCATGGTATCTGGAACGAGGCCGGGCAAATTACCGTAAGTGAGATTGCCTATTGCGCGGGCTGCCGCCACGCGTACCCGCATGGGATCTTCATTGTTGTCGACGATTTCCAACAGTAGCTGGGCCGTTGCTCCTTTATCACCGGCCGATCCCATCATACCCAGCGTGTCCACGGCAATACAACGCGCCCAGGATTGGCCGTCCGGCGAGGTGCCCGGAGAACTCCTGGTGGTTGCCAGGGTGGACATCGCCGCGCTGACTTTGCGGCGCGCATCGGGGTCACGCAGCAAATAAGCATGCCGGGCAACGCCCAAAAGCGCGGCCAGTCTAACCACGTCGACCTGCTGGTCGTCGGTTGCCGCCTTCAATAGAATCGGCAAGGCTGCCGACAAGGGCGTGGGCATGCCGTTCACTTGCGTTGGCGGCTTCTCATCCAATTCGCCCAACAACAACATACAGTTGTAGCGAACGGCCGGATGATAATTGTCATTGGCCATTTCCTGCAGCTTGGCCAGAAGATGGTTGTTGAAGTGATTGCGCGTTGGCACCGATGTTTTGCAACTTTGCAGTTGGCCCCTGAACTTGCCACGAAGATTAGCCAAATCGTGGTGGTTTTTGGGATCCGTCCATGACGCCAAAATGTAGTTATCGCAAATCTTGTCAAACAGGTCCGCGCCGCCTGGACCGAACCCGTTCCGTAACGAACGGCTGACATCACTCAGCTGTTTCTTCAGCGATTCGTCTACCTTGAGAGTTTTATAATTTCCCGACACCATTGGTGTGATGGGCTTGGTTACAGTTTTTTCGGCCGCTGGTGCTTCCTCCGCTGGTGCCTTCTCCGCCGGTTTTTCGGCTGCCGGCTGCTTGGCTTTTGCTTCGCCCTTTACGGCTTTTTTATCTTGAGCTATGGCCAAGCCGCCAAACAAAACGGCCGATGCCAAAATGGCAAACAGGCCGATCCGCGTCAAATTAATAATAGAACGAGCCATTAAACCAATCACCTTGAATATGGACTGCGCCGAGTGGATGAGAATCATAAGAGGTGGCCGCGGAACATGTCCCTAGCAACGCGTCTTTGAAGACGCGCCCAAACGTCTGAATCTGTTCCGAAACCCTATAATATAGGGTACCAACCCTGCCGCGACAGTGTCAAGTTGTATCATATAGAGAAAGTATAATCGCAGCCCGCTGTGGACAATAACCATACGGCCCAGGGGAGGCATTTAAATGCAGACCGTAAGCTTGCGCGATGAATCTGGTCTACACATTGCCGAAACGCATGTAAAACGCCTATAGTGAAGCACCTTCGAGCAAACCCAATTCGACAAGATGTTCACGAATTCGCTCGCGATCAGAAGGCATGAAACGCTGGAACGGTTCGGTCATCACATCGCTACAGATCCCCAAACAAGACAAGGCACACTTCAGGCCCTTCAAGAAGGCCGATGGAGGTTCCCCAACCGCATATATGGTAGTGGAAATTTCCATCACCCTCCGATGTAGTTCGCGAGTTCGCACCAAGTCCCTGTCACGAGCCGCTTCGTAGAGATCGACGTAAAGTCTGGGGCAAAGATTGGCACCACCGGAAATACCACCATCGCAGCCGGACAGCACTGCGTCGGCCAGTAATTCCTCGGGCCCCATCAGCAACATCCAATCCTCGCGCTCCTCCTTTAATTGCTGCATCTCGTGAAAATAAACCATATTGCCCGAACTGTCCTTCAATCCCAGCACGTTGGGCAGTTCCATAGCCCGGCGCACCACTTTGGGCCCAAAGGTCATCTTCGTATGACTAGGCATGTTGTAGAGGAACAGAGGCAAAGGTAATTCAGCGGCAATGTTCCGCACGTAGCTCAACAACTCGCGTTGTCCGGCCGGAAAGTAATACGGTGCCGAGAGCACTACCGCATCGACACCAGCGTCGGCCGCGTGATGGGCTATTTTCACAGACTCTGTAAATGACGTATCGGTAATACCTACCAGTACCGGTACACGTTGGTCAACCTGTAGACAAGTTCGTTCAATTACCTCGTGACGTAGCTTATAACTTAACCCCGGCGCCTCGCCTGTGGTGCCTAAAATAAATAATCCCGACACCGAACCTGCCAAAATATGCTCGATTAACCGTTCGAGTCCCTCTACATCGATAGTCTCACGATCTTCCAATGGAGTGACCATCGGTGGAATTATACCCCTTAGGCGGTCCGTTAGATTATTATTGTTTATCATCATGATGCAGCTTTAGGTGAATTAGATTAAGCCCCTTCCATGCTTTAGGTATACCACAAATATCCCATGACTGCAATAATCCATCACTCATGCTATTTGATAATTTGGGAAATTGCCAGCGTCTTGTAATTTATCATTTTTTTATACAAAATGTCTTCGTGGATCAATACCTAAACATAATACATAAGATGATGTATGACCCTGCTATACAACGAACCCTGTTTTTTTCAGCACGAAACGGGCAAACACCCAGAATCGGCCGCCCGTATTCGCCAGATTGAACCACAACTGGAGAAGTCCGGTCTGGCCGCCAAATGTATTCGGCCAAAATGGGAGCCAGTTGCGCGACGTCGCCTGACGGCCATACATGCAGCGAAATACGCTGACGAGATCTGGTCTATTGCTAAGTCAGGCGGTGGTGATTACGACAGCGACACTGTGATTAGTCCCTGTTCCTACGATGTGGCGTTGATGGCCGCCGGTTGTGTCTGCGACGCTGGCGAGCGGATTATGCGAGGCGAGGATAATAACGCGTTATGTCTTGTCCGTCCGCCGGGGCACCACGCGCTGGTCGATCGTGCCATGGGTTTTTGCATTTTCAACAACGTGGCTATCGCCGCCAAAATGCTCACTGTCGAGTTTTCGCTTGATCGCGTAATGATCGTCGACTGGGACATCCACCACGGCAACGGCACGCAAGAAAGCTTTTGGACCGATCCCCGCATCGGCTACCTTTCCATCCATCGCTCGCCCTTCTTCCCCGGCACGGGCCATGTCAATGAAACTGGCGGAGGCGCGGGCCTGGGAACCACGGTTAATCTGCCGGTCGAGTGGGGCATTACCCGACAGGATTACATCAAACTCTTGACAGACCGACTCGATAAGTTTGCCGCCAAGATGAAGCCGCAATTCGTGTTGCTTTCCGCCGGATTCGACACGCACTACAAAGACCCCGTCGGATCGCTGGGTCTGGAAACCGAGGACTTCATCCCACTGACCAAGATTGTCATGGACGTAGCCGACGCCCATGCGGGCGGTAAAATGCTGAGCGTTCTCGAAGGCGGTTATAATCCCAAAGTCGTTGCCGAGTGTGTCGAGTTACACCTCGATACGATGCTAAAGGGGAGTAAAACCAAAAATCCAATGATCAATTAACAATGATCAATGTCCTGTGATTAACAACCCTCAAACCAGAGAAACAGCCATGATGTTCTTAATTCGAAATCCATTCGTCCTTGCCTTGTGCTGCCTATCGATTACCGCATCGGCTACCGTTGCCAACGCCGCCGACAAGAGGCCCATCCCCATTATTTTCGACACCGACATGGGCAATGATATCGACGACGCCCAGGCGCTGGCCGTTATTCATGCACTGGAGTCGCGCGGCGAGTGCAAGTTGCTGGCCGTGACGGTAACAAAAGAAAATCCCTATGCGGCGGCCTATGTGGATTTGGTTAACACGTTTTACGGTCGCGGCGACATCCCCATCGGCACGGTCCGTAACGGCATGACACCCAAGCCCGGGAGATATGTTAAAGCGGTCGCCACGGCCAAAGACAACGGTAAACAACGCTATCCCCACGACCTCACATCCGGCGCCGACGCACCCGAAGCAACTGGCTTGCTGCGAAAGACTCTGGCTGCTGCCCGTGATGGATCGGTCGTGGTCATTCAGGTAGGTTTTTCCACCAATCTTGCTCGCCTTCTAGACACCAAGGGGGACGAGTATTCGCCGCTTGACGGCAAGTCGCTGGTGAAGAAGAAGGTTCGCCTCCTGAGCATCATGGCCGGCGTTTTCGAACCCAAGCGCATGGCCAAGCGCGACAAAGAGTACAACATCAGAATCGACATTCCAACCGCCAAGAAAGTGCTCGAGCAATGGCCCACTCCGATAGTGATCAGCGGTCACGAAATCGGCCAGGCCATCCTCTATCCGGTCGCCAGCATCCTCAACGACTACGGCTACGTCAAGCACCATCCGATTCGCGAAGGCTACGAGTTGTATTTGAAAATGCCCTATAGCCGACCTACTTATGACCTGACCAGCGTGCTTTATGCGATACGTCCGGACCGCGGCTACTTCGGACTTTCGAAGCCATGCGATCTTGTGGTCGAGGAAGACGGCTTTGTACGAGTCGACGAAAATCCACAAGGTCGGTGTCGCTATCTGACCGTCGATCACGATCAGATCATCCGCGTAAAAGAAGTTCTGGCCGCATTGAGCAGTCAACCGCCGCAGAAGAAGAAATAAGTCGCACGATCACAGCCGACGGCGGCTGTGGCCCAATTGTAGAACAGCCTCCTCGGCTGCTGTGCGACTCAACCCCAAACCTCCGAAGAAAATCTGATGCGGCATACTCCGCCGGAATCGCTGGTCGAACTTCTCGGGCGGCTCGCTCTGGCCACGCCCGACGATTTCCGCGCGGTGGCCGGGCGCGCACGGCGACTGGCTCGCGGGCTGCCTTTGTTCGAGTCGGTCTGGATAGACGCCCTGGCCCAAGCCGGCGTGCTCACGGCTTTTCAAGCAGCGGAAATAAATGCCCGCCGTGGTGAATGCTTGCAAGTCGGTCCCTATGTGCTCGACCGTCCGCTGGGCTCGCTGCAATACGCAGAAACATACGCTGCCCACAAGATCGAAACAGGCGAGCGTGTCCTGCTAGTTGCCCACGACATGGCCGGAAAAACGCCGCGGGAATCCGCCGAGATCCGCGAGAGGCTGGAAAAACTGGTCGTCGATTCGGCGCCGCTGGGTTCGATCTCGGAATACGTTCTGCCGGTGGTGGCGGCCGATGTCGATGCCCAAAAGGCATGGGCCGTATGCCGTGACGAAAAGGGGCTCACGGACGTCGCCCAGAGCGCCATGGAGTGGATTATCCACCACGGACGTTTCCCACCAAAGGCCGTATTGGAAATCGCACGCGTAATGACCGCAGCTCTTGCCGATTTGCAGCGCAATGTTTCGGTGGACGGGGGATTATCGCATGGTGACATTCGCGCCGAATCGTTGTACTTGACCGCCTCGGGACGGGTGGTCTTGCCATGTCCCGGCCTGCGTGCCGCCTTTCGCCCCACGGAAAGCCATGCCACGGCCGAACTTCCGCCCCAGGCATACGACGGTCTTGCGCCCGAACGTCTGATTCAGGCCACGCCGGCCAACCCATCCAGCGACATTTTTGCCTGTGGCTGTTTATGGTGGCATCTTTTAACGGCTCGCTCTGCCTTACCCGGCGGCAACGGATTGGCCAAAATGCGCTCGGCTCAAACCCTTGACATACCACCAATCAAACCCTTGGCTCCCGACACACCACGGGAATTGGCCATAGCCATCGAGGCATGTGTAGCCCGCAATCCGGCCGCACGTCCCCAATCGCTAGACCAACTGGCCGGCATATTGGGGCCTTCCGCTCACGGCGGACATCGCCGACTGGCCCGATTGCTGGGAAATGTCGATGGCGCGTCGAAATATAATTCATTCGCACGAGGTTCCTTGCCAACTCGCCAAACGGTCGCCAAGCTTATCGGTGCAACGGCTATTATAGCGATTATCGCCGGCGCCGTATGGTTCTTATTGCCCGACAGAGAGATTACCCAAACACATCTCGAACACCCGCCGAAAAACATCGACAAAAACACCTCAAATGAAGATTCCGCCAGCACGACGCCTTCAATGCCAAGCGGAACCGTTACTTCCCCCAAAAACGCGATCAACGTCCAACCGCACCAAAAACTCACCGGCTCGCAATCCGCCAATAAACTACTCGACGACAAGCCGACGGTAGATGCCGCGTCATTGCAATTGCGCCCGGGGCAAACAATTTCTTCGAAAGGCCCCGGAAGAGTAAGTTTGCTCGTTTCTCGCAACGGATTACTCGTCGATGTCGACAAAGTGTGTTTCGAAAACATCGATTTCGTTTACCAGCATACACAGGAGGACAAAAAGACGGACCGGCCGGGAACTCAAGTCGGGGCATGCATAGACCTGCGCGCACCGAGTATAATATTTCGG
>JAFGTN010000177.1 GCA_016934075.1 Pirellulales bacterium | reverse complement strand
GCCGGATACCGACTGGTCCAATCGAGCCACGGCGTTCTCGTCATTGCGAGGCCACCGGATGCCCGATGAATGTCTCCGGGGCGGAAGCCTTGCTCATCCACGACCAACAGCGGCCATTGCAGGCAGCTCTGCCGACAATCGTCACGCACCCATCCCTCTGATGGGCTGATCGGGGCGCACCGGGATGACGGATGACGAATCCTCCGTTGTCGCCCTATAATTCCATCGGGCACCTTGTCATTCTGTGCGGAACGAAGAATCTCACCTCTTGCTCGACGAGATCCTTCCCTACGCTCAGGATGACAATAGCAGGATGACAATAACTTGTGGCGGATATGCGTTTGTGCACGCGCATGCTTGACGGAGCAACCCGTGTCTGAGGAATCGCTGTCCAACGACAACTCCCAAGCGGCGGAGAAGGTCCGCGCGTTCCCGCACGCGCCCGGGGTATACCTGATGAAGGACGCCGCGGGCAGGGTGATCTACGTGGGGAAAGCGAAGGACCTGCGGAGCCGGGCAGGCAGCTACTTCCTCAAGGCGGCCGCCGAGGACCAGCGTACGAGGCTGCTGGTCAAGGAAATACGCGATATCGATTATATCCAGACCGAGAGCGAAATCGACGCCCTGCTGGTGGAATCGCGGCTGATCAAAGACATCCTCCCCAAGCACAACAAGGACCTCCGCGACGACAAAACCTTCCCTTATCTCGAAATCACCACCCGAGATGAGTTCCCGCGGATTTACGTCACCCGTGAGCCCCGCACACGAGGCACAAAGCTCTACGGCCCTTTCCCCAACTCGGGCGACCTGCATGCGGCCATTTCCGTGATGCAGAAGATCTTCAAGTTCCGCACCTGCACGCTCGATATCCACGAGGCCGACGAACGCTGGCAATGGTACCGGCCATGTCTATTGGCGTCCATTAACCAATGTACGGCACCCTGCAACCGGCGCATCTCCAAAGAAGACTATCGCAAATCGATCCGGCGCCTGCAGCGATTCCTCGACGGTAACAAAAAAATGCTCATCGGTGAAATGCACCGCGACATGGCCCAGGCCGCCAAGGACCTGCGCTACGAGGAAGCGGCCGAGTTGCGCGACGAAATCGAGCTGCTCGAATCGTTGGACCAGCGCGGCGACCTGGATATACACGTCCAGCCCGAGGCCTTCCACGTCGATCCGCAAAAAGGCCTCGTCGGCTTGCAGAAAGTATTGAATCTGAAAACACGTCCGCGGACGATCGAAGGCATCGACATCGCCCACCTGGGCGGAATGGACACCGTGGCCTCGCTCGTCAAGTTCATCGACGGCTACCCCTTCAAACCCGGCTACAGGCGTTTCAAAATCCGCATGACCGAAGGCGTGGACGATTTCGGCAGCATCCACGAGGTCGTGGCCCGACGCTTCCACCGCCTCGACGCCGAAGAAGAAACCTTCCCCGACATCCTCCTAATCGACGGCGGCCGCGGGCAACTCAACGCGGCCCTCTCGGCCTTCGAAAGCCTGCAAATCGAACCGCCCACGGTCCTCTCGCTGGCAAAACGCGAAGAAGAAATCTACGCCCCAACCCTAGAAGAACCCCTCCGCCTCAGCCGCCACAGCTACGCCCTACGGTTGTTGCAGTATGTCCGCGACGAAGCCCATCGGTTTGCGCAGTATTATCATCACATGCTACGGAAGAAGTCGACGTTGGGGGAGTGAGTTAGGCGTCAATCCCAAGTTATTGATTCTCTAGCCCGAAGGGCTTTCATATTTCAGCCCAGGGTTGTCGCGACAGCGGTTACCCTGGGTTACAGTGATGATCCCCAATAAAAACCCCAACGGGGTTTTGTAATTAAGTCCGCCAGTGTAAATCCGAAAGCGTCGGCTTGCACGCCGGACAATATATGATGATACACCTGAGTAAAATGAATGCCCTTCACCACACTCGCATGATAAGCAACCCACAGCATCCGGAACCAAGGTGAAAAACGTGATCACTCACACCGTTTTCGTGCGGTGAAAGCAACATATAATCCGATGAACATGGGAAAGACGACACAAATCAGCAGGAGAACCACGAAGTACACGAGAGACACGATGCCAGCAACGGTTGGGGAAAACACCATTCCAAGGCCGATGAGAAAAGCGATCGTAACTACAATACCGGTTGGCGAACCGGCTAGGTGATTAAGCCAATTCAGGAAACGGTCAAAACGAATCACGAGCGGCAGGTGTGTATCGGCGGACAATTCGGGTATTGGTCCCTCTGAAGCCGGTTGTATGGCAAGATAGTTAGGTGTGTCGAAATACGGAAACCATCGTATGCTAGTTACCCGATCAGATTCTCGTAAGACGTCGTTAATTGCGAACAGGAAGTGTTCAAACCCTGATGGCCAGGGACGACGGAGTACTCTCTCAACAAATGGAACCTTGAAATCTGTAATGATGTTCCATCTTTGTATGGTGATTAAGTCGTCGATTGTCACAGTAGCCCGGAACAAGTAATTTTCCTGCCTGCAAGTAATATGGTAACCGAGGCCTTCGTCCATCACCTGAGTAACCTTGAAACCACGCTTGGCCAAGCCGGCCGCTAGGAGGTCTGACAATTCCTTTCCCGGCGTATCATCAAGGACGGTCGGTTTGGGGAAATCACCTATTAAATCAATGAACGTATTGAGTGGCGGCTGCAACACGTGATGATCCTGTAAAATAAATCTTAAATGTTTCAATATAAGTCTCTTGCCGCCGGGAGCCACTGGCTGTTTGCCAGGCGAGTGTAGACGACATCAAGTTCTGAGTCTAATTTTCCATGAAGATTAAGAACACTAATCACCACTGATTGACACTAATAAGAAATCATGAACTGCCAATCTTTGATTAGCGAAGATTACCGGAAATCAGTGTTCTTTCTCTTTCCCACACTATACGACCTGCCACAAAATTATTTCTCAAACCCCAACCGCCAAACAACCTCACCAGTTCTCTCGGATTCCAGTCGTACCCTAAGCAAATTACTTTGACCATTGCTTGACAACAACGACAGTTTTCCCCCCGACGTCTGCTGCTCAATCAACCGATATCCGGCCGGAACATGAAACGATAGCGTTACCGGGTAATCTGCTATCAGGTGTGTACGGCCTGAAAGCGTGCGGGTATCTTCGTTCCAGTTAAGATCCCGCAAAGATACCGCGCCTTGCGTGAGGTGGCGATCTGTCGAGATAAACTGCGGGCGGCCCTTGTCGGTGTGGGTGGCATACAGCCCCGAACCGTGAAGAGGAATCGTTTGCGTAAACTGTTCGTCGAAAACTCCCAATAGTTTTTCGTTCCAAAAATCGTACACGATCCTTTTTTCCCCTGCCGGAAGACCCAGGTCGGCGAAGCGGACCGTGGTTTCAGCCGCCGACTTGCCCCAATTGAATACCGCCACAACATCCCACTTGGCGAAAGGAAGTTTGACCTTCAAGTCCCAGACGGGCGCCATGTCGAAAATGGGGAACAGGTCCAACGGCCGCACATTGCAGACCGGCAATGTCTGTTGCAATAGCTTCATGCGCGCGTCGGGCAGTTCGCCCAGCTTATCGCTGCTGAACATCATCTGGCCCGGCAGCCCGACCACGGTTGTCGCCAGCCGGGCCGTTTCCATGGGCGCATAGGTGCCGACCATGAGCGTGTCGGGATCCGTGTACCATACGATATTGTTGACGAAGAGTTGGTTGAGTGTAATCTTGGCCTGCTCGCGGTACCTTTCCCAGTGGGGCCTTATTCCCGGGGGCGAGATAAGATCCGCGCCGGTCCGCCCTCCGTCGGCCAGCCCGACCTCGTTGCCCGAGTAGTGTCCCTGGCACGCGCTCCAGACGGCCTTGTCGCCGATTCCCCGCCGCAACGTTTCCAGGTATCGCTTAAACGGTTCCTTGCAAGGATTCTTAAAGGCCGCGCGGACTTCCGGCCGTTCAAAGAAATGTGCCGAGTAGTTGTGATTCCGGCCGGACATGCCGTCGATTTTGAAGAATTCATACCCCCACTGCCTGGCCATCGTGCGGAAGTTCTTTTCCACCAGTTGCAGAACCTCGTCCTGCGAAGGATCGAACACGAACCGGCCGCTCCAGTTCCGCATGGGAACGCCGTCGGCATTATGTAAAAACCAATCCTTGTGCTTGTTGTAGAACTGCAAGTCGCCCGTCCCGAAGGGCACTGTCCAAAGGCCGGGCTTGAAACCGAGCTTCCGCAACTCATCGGCCAGCCACTTCATGCCGTGTGGAAACTGTCGCGGGTTCGAACGCAAAGTCATACAGTGAAAATCGGCTACCGGCAACTTATCCGAATTATCCTGCCAGGACTCGATGACCCAAAACTCCATCCCCAGCGGCAGCAGCTTCTTGGCCGCGACACGCGCTTCCGCCAAATTGACTTCCTCGGTCGCCTCGTCGAAGTAAAAGCACCACGAAAGCCACCCGCTGGGAGCCCTGGGACAACGACGCTTGTTAATAGGCCTATAGCGCGGAACGAACCGGTCGCGGTAGTAATTCTCGATAGGCTCAATCCGCATCTCCGCCGCAGACGGCCGGTCGATGCGCGCCGTCAGGCGTAACGGAAACTCTTCCGGCCTGGCGGTTGTTATACAAACAGATTCACCCTCAAATCGCAGCAGTCGATCCGATCGCGGCTCGAAGATCGAGTCGTTCAAAGCCGAATCGGCAGCTCCGATTGCCATCTGCACCACCTTAACAGGCCCATGAGGCGGACGAGTCCGGCAGGCAAACGCATTTCCATTATTCTGGCCGTCACGGCGACCTGGACGCACGTGGCCGTTGAATCGGAGCGTACCGGCATAATTGTGAGGCGGCCGATGAACGGGACGGACGACCAGCGAGTCACCCTCGCAATAGAAAACCACGTATCCCTGCACGTTACCGCCGTCATCCACCAGTGCAAGCCGCCGTTCGAAAGCGTCACGCGGCACCGCCACTGGCCAGGAAACGTGCTTATTACCCTGCCACACTTCAAACGCAAGCCGCCCTTGCACTACCATGCCGCTTTTGCCGTGACGACAACGGATAGAGGAGTTTTTGTCGTCGAACTGCACACTCCATGCCGCATTGGATAAGACCGAATAATCCCGGTCTTTTTCAACCGTGTTTGCGTTCGCCGTCTGATTAACGGCAATGAGGAAAAGCACTGCAAATTGAAAAAATGTCTTGACGGCACAAGAGTTGAAATTCATGGTGACTCTCTTTACAGTGCTTGTAGACCATTATTAAAGTCTGGTTCTTCACGGAATTTAGTGGGTGAAAACAATGTTAACTTGCCTTCGGCAAGAGGTTTTTGAGGCATGGGCTAACAAAAG
>JAFGTN010000176.1 GCA_016934075.1 Pirellulales bacterium | reverse complement strand
TGACCGCCCTGTTGTGCTTGGATCAAATAGACAAATGCGAAGTGAAAAGCGAGTTGGAAACACTTTCCGACAACTCAGCCCTGATGGTGATGAACGGGCATGTCGAAGGAGCGATCAGCGGTGTCTCCACCAGAAAACAAATCAAGGCTAAATACCGCTTCAATCGTCACACGGGGCGCATCGACTGGTTCGGACTGCTGGTCAAGGAAGACAGCGATATCGGCCACGTGAATACGGGCATGGAACTCGTTGCCCGCGTGCAAATGCAGATCAAGCCCGTAACAAGTTCACCCCACCTGACCGACACCGCTCTCGAAGACCTCACGCTCGAAGCATCCGACGAAATGAACCAACTCGTGCACCGCGCCCCCGCGGGCGGCTGGGAACTGTCTCACGATCGTCGCTGGTTCGTCACCGTGAACGAGCGGGCACGCTCCGTACTACGCATGGTCGACCGCGGCGATCTCATCGCCCAATGCAACATCACGACCCTGGCTAAAGTCGAGCCCGGCAAGCAGATCATACTCGAACAATTCCAAAATGACATCAAAGAAGCGCTGGGCGATAACTTCGAAGAGTTTATCAGCGCCTCGCAACACGCCAACGAATCGAATTGCCGCGTCTTGCGCGTAGAGGCATCCGGCATGTCCTCTGAACTTCCCGTGCAATGGATCTACTACCTCATTGCCGACGAACAAGGCCACCAGGTCACATTCACTTTCACCGTGGAAAAAACCAACGTCGAACGCCTCGCCAACGCCGACCGTGCCGTGGTGGAAACATTACGATTCATCGAGCCGGAAGTAGCTGGTCTGGAAACGGAAAAAACGAAACATTAGAACGGACCACGATCCGGCATTGACACTCATCTTTACAACGGAGAGTCCGGCATGGCTGGCAAACTATTTGGCATGGCCTCGTTCGTTTCCGTAATTCTTCTGAGTTTTACACTTCTGCTATGGCTGGCTGCTTTTTTGCCCGCCGCCGGCGACTACAGTCTGTCGGTTACCAACGACTTCCATATTGGAATATGGAGCGGCTTTCAGGTCACCCCACAAAATTCGGTATTGATACATCACGGCCCTTGCATCCAGACGCAAAACTCGTCAGAATTGTACTTTAAGTTAAAGGCTTATTGAACCATCCGACGAAAACGGCTGGTTTTCCGGGCCGTGCTTCGCTACGGTCCTCGGTTTTTGAGTATGGAACCGAAACTTGTTTTCGACCATTCCTTATTTCAATGCAAGTTTAGCTTGGAGGGCAGACCGTGAGACTCGTCAACCACAATCAGTATCGCAATTCTTTCTCGTGGATACTTCTCGTCGGCATCGGGGTAATTGTAATTGTTGCATGCCCGCCAGCCAATTCAACCTGCCGATCAGCACAAGCCGCGGCTCCGAGCTCGACACCGACGGACACTAAATCCAATCCAGCCACACAGCCCGACAAGGATACCAAGACTAACAAGCCCGCCCCCAAGCCTCCTGTCGTCTATCGTAAATGGATCGATGCCACCGGCCAGTATTCCGTGGAAGCCGAACTTGTGGAATTCACCGGTGGAAAGGTCACCCTTCGCAAACGAAACAACCACCTCGCATCACTGTCAATTACAAAACTCTGCACGCCCGACCGTAAGTACATCAACACCCTAGCACTCGGCGAGAACCTTATTGTCGGCCTTGTCGTAAAAGTAACCGACGGCGACACATTTATTATTCAAGGAGTACAGAAAAAACAAGCTGTCAGCCTGCGCGGCATCGAAGCGCCTATGAAAAAGCAACCTTTCGCCCCGCGGGCAAAGGCGACCTTGGATAAAAAAATCCTGAAAAATAAGGTGCGCGTCAACTGGACAAAGCGCGACAAATCCTCCCACATTCTCGGCGATGTCTACCTCGGCGACCGCTGGATCAACAAAGAAATGCTCCTGGAGGGATGTGCCATGCATAGCAAGTTGCCCGCAACCTCCAAAGAACTTGCCAATGCCGAAAAACAAGCCAAAACGGCAAAGGCCGGTTTGTGGGCCGCCTCGAATGCAATCTCCGCTCGATCCACTGCAGGAGATGGAACCAACTCGCCCGACAAGCGGCCCACCTCCGATCAGAAAAAAGACTCTTCCCCACAAGAACCCACGGTCTACGTCGCAAAATCCGGCAAAAAATATCACCGTTCGGGCTGCCGGCACCTCGATAAAAGCAAAATCCCCATGCCGCTAAGCAAGGCGAAACAAAAATATTCTCCTTGCAAGCAGTGCAAACCACCAACTTAGTTTCTGTTGATAATTCATGCAAAAGCTAAAATCTGTTAGCCCCGTCGTCTGCAACGGAACAAAAAAATACCGGAATAACAACTTTTCTGCCATCCGGTCGCAAGCGACCGGGCTAACAAGCACCAATTAATCAACGAGAACTACTTAAGCCGGTTGTCAATGCCATTTGCCGGCAGCATTATGCAACACCCCAACTCGAACCTACCCCAGCGTAAACTCAGGCAGGCTAACCGTTTTGCCGCCTTCCAGAGCCGATTGGTGTGCGCAGATGCCTACACACGTCCAGTTGGCCGACTGCACGGCATTGGGCCACGGATCGCGGTCTTCGGTCAAGGCGGCCACGAATTCGTTGACCAGGTGGGGATGGGAACCGCCATGCCCTCCGCCTTGAATGAACGAAAGGTGTTCGGCATCCTGGATGCTTTGGGTGAATTTTCTTATAGGTTCGGGCAATATATGAGCGTAATCGGGTACCTCGATCTCGGAGGGTATTTCCGGTTCCGGTTTCTTGGCCGTGTGCAAAACATGCGGCCGGCCTTCGACGAGAGACCATTCGAAACTCTTCTTCGTGCCGTAGACGTCGAAGCTTTCGCGGTACTGCCGGGCCGTGTCGTAGAGAAACCTCCAGATGTGGGCCACCACGTCGGAATCCTTGATTTTGATGTGGCATGATTCCACGGCGAATGGATTGCCCGACTTCTCGCGAATATCGTCGCGGACCGTGCCCGATCCGAGACACGATACATATTCGGCGTGGCTGTTCATCAATCCCAGGCAAGGGCTGACCACGTGCGTGGCATAATGCATGGGTATCATTCGCTGCCAATATTCGGGCCAGCCATCCATGTCCTGGGGATGCGAGGCCTGCAGGTATTGGATTTTCCCCAGTTCGCCTTTTTCATACATCTCCTTTAGGAAGAGAAACTCGCGGGAGTAGACGACCGTCTCGGCCATCATATATTTCAGGCCGGTTTCCCGAACCAGATCGACGATCCGGCGGCATTCATCTATGGTCGTGGCCATGGGAACCGTACACATCACATGTTTTCCGGCTTTCAAGGCTTCGATAGACATCCAGGCATGGTCGGCAATCGGGGAGTTGATGTGCACAAAGTCGACGGCTGGATCGGCCAGCACGTCCTCGAAACGCTCGTAGCGATTCTCCACACCCAAGGCGTCGCCGATCCGGTTGAGCTGCTCGACGTTCCGCCGGCAAATGGCGTAAATCTCGGCATTGGGGTGCATTTGATAGATGGGAATAAATTCCGCACCAAATCCCAGGCCGATAATAGCAACGTTCACGCTATTCTCACTCATGACGGTCTCCTGGTTTGTTTGTGGATTGATATTCGCTTCATCTGTTCCCAACGATTGGATTATAGCTGAACTCCGACTGCCGTCAAATCTGTAGAATAGAGTATAATCCAGCTTGATAATACGCGTTGTAATTTGAAACGGCGTATTAAAAAAGGGCGGTGAAACGATCACCGCCCTCGAAAGAGGAAAATCTTCACTACTTTCACAAAAGGAGCTTGTTCTTGCTTGGCTCTACTTGTCTTTTTTCTGTTCCGTTGCGGCTTTCTTATCCGCTTTTAGTTGGGGCTCTGCCGACTCATCCGGCAATGTGCGGCCTTTGCGCAGATCCTCGGCCATTTTCTCCAGCCTTTTCAACTGCCGGTTCATGGCTTCCATCTCTTTTTGGATGCGCTGTTCCAGTTTCTTTTCGATCTGCGCCGGATCGGGCATATTCAGACGCTCGCCCGGAAACAGCATGCCCGGCGGACGCGGCAGCACGATATTTGTTCCGCCGATCATTCGCTCGACGTGTGGCCTAATATCAGCCGGCAGCTTGTCCAACTCGTCGGCAGTCACCGTCCACTTCTCGTCGCCTCGCTTGACTATGAACTTGGGAGGTTGATCGCCTTTGCGGATCATGGTCACGGTCATATCCGGCGGCAATGGCGGCAAAATCATGCCCGGATGCATGAACCGCATCCGCAACGGCGGTCGACCGTCCTTGCCGGGTCGGGTTTGGTCGAACAATTGCCCAAGCTTGTGCCATTTACTGTCCGGCGGAAAGTCGATCGGACCTTTGGCTGCATATTCGGCGGGCTGCTTCTGCGGCGTCAACTCAATCTTTTGCTGCTTACCGCCGCGGATAATCGTTAAGGAGATCTTTTTACCTTGTGACCGATCCACAACCGCGACAAGGTCCGCCACCTCTTTCAGCGGCCGATCGCCGGCGGCCAGGATGATGTCATGCCTCTTGATTCCGGCCTCGGCGGCCGGTCCCTTGGGCACAACCTTAGCCACGTATATACCACCACCCGCCGGCAAATCTACCTGCGCGCGAATCATCTCGGGTAAGGGAGCTACACAACGCAAGCCCAGCCAGTACCGGTCGGCCTGCTTGGACGTCTTTTCTCCGGAAATACTCTCTGCCGCACTCTTGCCGGTATCTTCGCCTGTAGCGGCAACTTTTTCCGTTACCCGCGAATCGGCCTTGTCGTCCTTGCCTTTCGTTAAAGCAATCGAGCCGAAAAGCACGGCCAGCCCGGCTGCTATAATGGCTACTTTTCTCAACATCGTTGTTCCTCCTTATACCTCCTTCTTCACTGATAATAAGGCGTGTCGACATATTGGACGTCAAGCTGGTCG
>JAFGTN010000175.1 GCA_016934075.1 Pirellulales bacterium | reverse complement strand
GTGATCGTGGTGCCGCAAGCGGCAATAACATTATCGAACGGCACGCCTACCGTGTTCGTCTACAAAGACGGCCAGGTACATCGCCGCACGGTGCGGCCGGGCATGAGAAACCGCTCGCACGTGGAGATCGTTTCCGGACTCACGGTCGGCGAGCAGATAGTAGCCGATAAAACGTCTCTACTGGCCGACGGCCTGCGAGTGCAGGTGGCAAAGAAGACTGAAGGCCGAGCGCAGACTACAGAAATGACGAAGGTCGAAATCGGAGTGAGGAGAGAGTGACGAATGTCCAAGGCCTGATGATCAATTTCCAATCCCCGTTACTCGAAACTGACATCTCATACCTCGAAAAATGAAAATATCCGAAGTTTCCATAAAACGTCCTGTTTTGACCTGGATGGTCGTTTTGGCCATGCTTGTATTCGGGGTCGTGTCGTATCGAACCATCGGCGTAAATCTTTTCCCCGAGGTCGATTTTCCGGTAGTGACGGTGACCGTGGTTTACGAAGGCGCCGATCCGGAAACGGTCGAGAGCGAGGTGGTCGACAAGATCGAGGAAGCGGTCAACACCATCAGCGGCATCAAGTCGCTGCGTAGTGAAAGCATCGAGGGACTGGGGCAGGTGTTCATCGAATTCGAGTTGGAAAACGATGTGGATGTCGTCAGCCAGGACGTCCGCGACAAAGTGGCCGCCATTCGCGGCGAACTGCCGCTGGAGATCGAAGCGCCCATCATCGAGAAGTTCGATATCAACTCGGCCCCCATCCTGGCCATCGCCTTGTCGGGACCGGTTTCAGTCCGCGACTTGTCGACCTTTGCCGACGACGTGCTCAAACCGCAGATCGAATCCATCTCGGGCGTGGGAAACGTGCGGCTGGTGGGCGACCGCGAACGGGAGATCCGCATCTGGCTGCGGGGCGACGTTCTGCGGGCACACGATCTGTCGGCCCAGGACGTTCTCGACGCCCTGGCCCGCGAAAACCTGGAACCGCCGGGCGGCCGCGTGGAAACTTCCCAGCAAGAGATCATCGTCAAAACCAAGGGCAAGATCGAAAAATTCGAGGATTTCGGTGATATTATCGTGGCCAATCGTGCGGGCACGCCCCTGCGTGTGCGCGACGTGGCCTGGGTACAGGACGGCATGGAAGACGAACGTAGTCTGGCGCGGCTGAACGGGCAGCGGGCCGTGTCGCTTTTGGTCCGCCGCCAGACGGGCGAAAACACACTGGCCGTGGCCGAGGCCGTAAAGAAACAACTCGAAAAAATCAGCGAACAGTTGCCCGAGGGCTACAAACTCACAATCGCCCAGGACCTTTCGGTTTTCGTCGATGAGAGCATCAGCGAGGCACGGGGCGAGTTGCTGCGGGGCGGTTGCCTGGCGGTAATCGTGATCCTTTTATTCCTGCGGAGTTTTCGAGGTTCGATAGTGGCTGCGATTACCATCCCCACTACAATCATCGCCACGTATTCGTTCATGCTGGCCATGGACTTCACCGTCAACATGATGACTATGTTGGCACTGACTATCTCGGTGGGCATGATCATCGACGACTCGATCGTGGTTCTGGAAAACTCATACCGGCACATGGAAGAAGGAAAATCGCGGATAGCGGCTGCCTTCGCCGCCATGAATGAGATCGGTTTCGCGGTGATCGCCACCTCGCTGGCCGTGGTGGCCGTGTTTGTGCCGGTGGCCTTCATGGAAGGCATAGTGGGCAAGTTCTTTTTCGAGTTCGGCATGACGGTGGCCTTTGCCGTGGTGATTTCTACGCTGATAGCCGTCTCGCTCTCACCCATGCTCTGCTCGCGGTTGTTGAAGGTGACCACTTCGCACGGCCGTTTCTTCAATGTCATCGAAGTCACACTGAAAAGCGTTGAAACGTTTTACCGGGGCGTTTTGAGATTATCGTTGGCACACCGTTTCATCGTGCTGTTTATCGCCATGGGTGCTTTTGCAGCCGCGGTCTTCGCCGCCGGTTTTTTAGGACAGGAATTCGTGCCCGATCCGGACGAGAGCCAATTCAACGTGCAGGTGGAAACGCCCATCGGAACCTCGATCGAAGCCACCAGTTCGGTTCTGGCCGAAATCGAACACCGCCTGAAACAATTGCCCGGCGTAAAATATACGTTCACCACAATCGGGGCCGGAATGGAAGAACGCGTTAATGTGGGCACTGTGTTGACCAAGCTTGTGCCCAAGGACCAGCGAGAATTCAGCCAAAATCAATTGATGGCCATGGCGCGGGAAAAGCTGACCGACTTGTCGCACTTGAAAGTCAGCGTGGAGATCATACCGCGCGTAGGCGGCGGCGGATTCCGTGTGGCGCCGCTGCAATACAACGTGAGGGGGCGCAACTTGGACGAACTGGTAGAGATCTCCGATAAAATCATCGACAAGATCAAGAACGAACCGGGCATCGTCGACGTGGTATCGACCCATGACGAAGGCAAGCCGCAGGCCGACCTGGTGATCGATCGTGACAAGGCCTCCGACCTGGGCGTTTCGGTGGAAGATATCGGCCGCGCCGTGCATACTCTCATCGGCGGACGGAAAGCCACGAACTTCGAAGAAAACGGCGAAACCTACGACGTGCGCGTACGCCTGATCGAGACTGAACGCGACCGGGCCGACGCGATTCTCAACGTGCCCGTACGGACAAAATGCGGCAAGCTCGTGGAACTCCGCAACCTGGTCAAAGTCACTAATACCACCGGACCCGTGCAAATCAATCGCGAGAATCGCCTGCGGGTGGTTACCGTGCTGGGTGGCTTGGAGGAGTCGAAACCGTTGAAGTCGGCCATGGAAGACATTACCTCCGTGGCCGCCGACATCGGGCTGCCGCCGGGCGTGACCACGAAGTTCGCCGGCGACGCCGAGATGATGGAAGAGTCGTTCGCTAACATGTTCTTCACGCTCATGCTGGCGGTCGTGTTGATCTACATGGTGCTGGCCGCGCAGTTCGAGAGCCTGATTCACCCCTTTACGATCATGCTCTCGCTACCGCTATCCATCGTGGGCGCCTTGGGATTGTTGGCGCTAACAGGACGCACACTCAACATCTTTTCCATGATCGGCATGATCATGCTGATGGGTCTGGTTACCAAGAACGCCATCCTCCTCATCGACTATACCAATCAGCTTCGCCACGAAGGCATGGGCAAAAATGACGCCATCCTCAAGGCAGGGCCTGTGCGTTTGCGGCCTATTCTCATGACCACGCTCTCGACTATTGCCGGTATGATACCCGTGGCCATCGGCCTGGGATCGGGTGCCGAAAGCCGTGCACCAATGGGTACTGCCATCGTGGGCGGACTGTTGACGTCGACCGCCTTGACATTGGTAGTGATACCGGTGGTCTACAGTCTGTTGGATGATGTGGCGGCCTTCGTCACGCGACTGTTGTTCGGAAAGTCGGCCGAAGAAGAGCGAAGTCTGTCGTTCGAGCACGCGCTGGAAGCAGCGGAGACTCTATCTACCGCCAAGGTTCCCGTGGCGGAGATTCCCTTGGGAGACATCGCGGGCGGTGAGGGTGTTGCGGGCGTTGCGGGTAGAGGAATTCCTCCCGGTGGAGGACCACACATCCGAAAAAAACAGTTCAAGGCATCACCGTCAATTGCGATTGATACCGCGATCTCGGCGGACACGACATTGCGGATCGCACCCACTCAGCAGGACACGATAAGTATCCGCCCGAGCGATTTGAAGTCGGAACCGTCCGAGCAAGTGGACGAACGTTAATCCGCAACACGCCGCACCGCTCCCTTGACACCCCGCCGCAGACATCTCATGATTCGGGTTGGACTTATGTCAATTTGCCGCGGTCTTCTTCATGCGGAGTTCCCCGTTGTCCGATTCTCAACAAAACCACCCCACGCCAAAGCAGATTCAGCCACGCGTGAAGGTCTGGCTGGAAACCGTTGGCCAGGCAACCGATGACAGTGGATCGGGAGGCCAGTATGTTTTTGGCCTGGGCATCAGTCAGATTCTAAAGGCCATCGATTCCTCCGGCTCGATTAAGGCGGCGGCCGAAAAGTTGGGAAAGAGCTATCGCCATATCTGGTCGCGAGTTAAAGAGGCCGAAGAGGCTCTCGGACAGCCATTGGTCGATGCACGGGTGGGGGGGAGCGGCAGCAGCCGAAGTTCGCTCACCGATCTGGCCAGACGGCTGGTAGGCGACTATGATGCCCTGCGACGGCGAATGTTTGAGATTGTCGAGGAGGAATTTTCGGTGAGATTCAAGGAGCTTTCGCGGCCCGACGGACCCGCTTGTCGTGGGGGTGCCGAGCAGCCCGAAAAGCAAGATCCCGTCTCTTGACGTTGACTAGGAAATAGTTAAAAATCATACCCTGATTGCACGTCCGTGCGATTAGATGCCGGTATTCATACCGGCTGCCGAAGAAGGAAAAATCATGCGTAACACAGTCCTATCGACTCATCAAGGTTTGGCAGGCACCAGTCGCTTGCGGGTGTTGTCTCGTGATGGCCAATGGTCGGATACCGCGGCCCTATTGATATTGTTTGGGGCCGGAGCGAGTGCGGCTTTGGCCACGGTGTTTCTGGACATGAGCTTGCGGATACCGGGCCATGCCATCTTACGCTGCGTTTTCCCCATGGCCTTGGGCTTGGCGTTGGCGCCGCGACGGATGGGCGGGATGGTAATGGGTTTCGGCGCGATAGGCACGGTACTGGTAATAAAGGCAGGCGGGTTGGGTTCGCTCGGTTCCGGAGCGTTGACGAGCCTGGTGCTTACCGGCCCATTTCTGGACGCGGCCCTGTGGCGCGCGCGGAGTGGATGGCGACTCTATATGGCGTTTGCCCTGGCGGGTTTGGGCAGCAATATGGCCGCGCTGATTGTGCGCGGTGGCGCCAAATTCGCGGGATTGAACCACGTGACGAGTTGGCCGCTGGCCGTCTGGTTGCCGCGAGCCACCGTTTCCTACGCAGTATGCGGCATCCTTGCGGGGTTGATTAGCGCGACGATCTGGTTCAAGCTTTCAAGCAGTCCGCCCGGCACTAAACGAACGGAGTCGGTATCGTGATCTATGTCGGCGTCGACGATACCGATATGCCCGGCACGCCGGGCACCAACAAGTTCGCCAAGGCGCTGGCCATAAGATTAACCGACAAATTCGAATGTGAACTGATAGTCCGCCACCAATTGCTCTTCGACCCGCGCGTTCCATACACGAGCAAGAATAGTTCGGCCTCGTTGCTGCTGCATCCCAAAAACGGGGCGGGCGCCGCGCAACTCATCGACGAACTGCGCGGTTTTGTGAGTGAGTGGTTCGTCGAGGGCAGCGATCCGGGTTTTTGTGTAACCGAGACGATTCCCGCCGAAGTTACGGCCTATGGCAAGCGGTGCCAGAGCGAGGTGATCGATCAGAGCGAACCGCGAAATCTGGCGGTCAAGCACGGCATCCATCTGGAAGGGTGCGGCGGCACGAACGACGGCATAATCGGCGCGCTGGCGGCCGTGGGCCTCGTGGCCGACGGCAACGACGGCCGCGTGGTGCAGATCGGCGCCTGGCCAGACGACCTGACTGGGCCGGAAGACATAAAAACTGTGCGTGCGCGGAACGTCGAGGTCCGCTGTCTGGAAAGTGAAACGGAAGTCAAAAGCGGAACGATCGACGTCGGCAAGCACCTTCGGCCGAATTATCGTGGCGGCAAAATCGTACTCTTCGCTCGGCCCCAATCCGAAACGGACGGCTCCAACGGGAGCGGGCAGTCGAGCGATTGGCGGGCAATTCGTTTTACTTAGAACTACGATGATTATGAAAACACGGCGTGGCTTTACATTGATTGAGCTACTGGCGGTGATTGCCATCGTGGGCGTGCTGATTGCGCTTCTGCTGCCCGCCGTGCAGCAATCCCGCGAGGCCGCGCGACGAATGCTCTGCTCGAACAACCTCAAGCAACTAGCGCTGGCCGCGCACAGCTATCACGACGCGGCCCAGAGCTTCCCGCCGGGGCTGGACCAGTTCGAGGCCGGCACCTCACCCCGATACCGGGGCACGTCGGTCTTTACCTACCTGCTGCCGCATTTGGAGCAGGGCAACCTGTTGTCGGATTGGAATTACGAACATCCGCTCAACAATACATACGGGGGCCCCCAAGCCCGAGCCGCCTCGATTTTGCCGGTTTTTCTCTGCCCTTCGGACCATATCGATACAAATCCCACCACCCGTAGCGGCCGGTACTACGGCATGACCAGCTACGGCGGCAACGGCGGCACGCGTTCATTCGATCCGGGCTTGGCGACTTGCGACGGTATTTTTCACACGACCGGCCCGGCCTCGGAGCCGCAACCCAATCAAAAGCCGGTCGGTATAAAGATGGTCGCCGACGGCACGGCACAAACCCTGCTTTTCGGCGAGCGCTGCCACGACGATCCCAACTTCCATACGTTCTCCGTGCGAGGTTGGACCGATCCGCTTGCCACCTTGGGACGCTGGGCGGCCATCGGCGGACGGAAGAGTGTCGGTGACGTGACCATGAGCGGGTTCGTGCCCATCAACTACCACATGCCGGTCGGTTTCGAAAACCGTGCCGCGGCCGATCCGCCCATAAACTCTTCCCGCGATTTTTACCCGCACGAACAACAACGCATTTGTGCTTTCGGCAGCAGCCATGCGGGCGGGGCCAATTTCGCCCTGGCCGACGGCTCGGTGCGGTTCCTCTCCGACGAGCTTCCGCTGGAAACTTTACAAGCACTCTGTACACGGGATGCGCAAGAGGTTATCGAGGGATTTTGAAACAGAAGTTTTTATTGTAACAGGGCTCCGATAAGCCCGAAATTAACAACTACAGAATGGGAGACAAGTCATGCAACTTAGTAGATTTAGAAACTGTCGGGTACACACTTTGCCGGCACTGTGTGTCGTATTGACGGTTTGCCTCTGGGCTTCAACCGGTATCTCGGCAGTGGTGGAATTGACGCCTGAAAAAGACGCCACGCTTTACCCCTTCGATTTCAACAGCTATTATCCGGGACCTGAAAATCCTGTTCCCGGCACAGAAACAGCCACACAGGATACGTGGCCCAAGGCCGATGGTTCGGGTTACCTGCACGTTGGCGACACGAACAAGAACAATGGAGTTCAAAGGGGGCTAATGCAGTTCGACCTGAGTGGAATTCCCAGCAATGCGGTGGTGACGGATGTCAGTTTGAAAATGACCGTGGCTATGGATGGTATACCCACTCGTATGTCCGCTGATCCGCTGGGTGTGGATTATTGGCTGGTTGCAATGGAAGACTTGTCCCAGCCCTGGAGCCAGGGACCGGGCAACGATCAATCTTCGGCTGTGACGGGTGACACAACCTGGTTCCACACACAGTATGATCCTTCCTTGCATGGGCAAATTGGCAACTACACAGACAACTTGTTGCAGGATTTCACGCAGGGTGATCCGGGATACTGGCCTGCGCCTGGCTATTTTGGCGATGCGGAATTGCTGGAAACCGATCCTTTGCAGCGCGAGGGCGGATTATTCGATGACGAATATGCGTTAAACTTGCCTTTCGGTGTAACAGATGGGTATGAAACCGACTGGTCCAATAGCCGCATGGTGGCCGACGTGCAATCGTGGATCGACGGCACCCAGCAGAACTTTGGTTGGATAATGGTCGGTGAGGAATGGTACGGCAGAGATCAAACAGTTGAAATTATCAAAAATGGCGAACCCACAACCGATCGTGCATCGAACAAGGTGGACTTCATCTCCAGTGAAACCTCCAGCATATACGCTTCGGCCCCGACTTTGAGTGTTACCTATTCGGTAGTTCCCGAGCCAAACATGCTTGTACTTTTTAGCATCGGCATGGCCACGCTATTATTGCGACGTATTCGATAATCCATATTCACGAATTGTTAGCGACGGGGCTTGTCCCCGCTCGTTAACAACTTGTAGGTTTTTTGAAAATTTCTACTCTACGATAATGCTGTCGATCTAGGAGTTTGTATGATTATCAGCCTTATAGATCAGGTGGCCGCGTTGAAATTTGTTTTCGGTTTTTTATCGGTCACAGTATGGAGTATTTCTACAGCCTTGGGCGTTGAAATTGATCTGACACTCGGCGATCAAGAAAACGACAAAGATGCGACGCTTTATTCGTATGATATTGGCACTTATGATCCTGCTGATTGGACCACATATCCCAAAGCCGATGGCACAAGCCATATTCACGCAGGCGACACCAACAAAAATCACGGGGTGCAACGTGGCCTGATTCAGTTCGATTTAAGCGATGTTCCCAGCGGCGCAATTATTACCCATGCAAGTTTAACTATGACCGTAGCCGACATTCCAAATCGAGTCTTGCAGCGCGATATGAACTTCTGGTTGGTTGCAATAGAAGGACTCTCGGAAGATTGGAAACAGGGGCCGGGCGGTGAGCAATCTCCAGCCGTGCCGGGTGACACTACATGGTTCCATACCGAATATAACCCGCTGTTGCACGGCGAGTTGGGCAACACGACAGACAACGAGTTTCGTGGTTTCGTGGCGGGAGATGCGGGCTATTGGCCCGCACCAGGATACTTTGGACAAGATGATTTGCTGAGTACCGCACCAGGAGCCGATGTGGGAGGCACGTTTGATGATGTGCATGCATTAGTTTTCGAGCAGGGAATGTATATTGGTCAAACGGTAAATTGGAGCAACTTTCGATTGATCCATGACATTCAAATGTGGAGCAACGGATCGAAAAATAATTTCGGATGGATCTTGATCGGCGAAGAATGGATCGATGATGATAACTGGGTATTCAGGCAAGACATTCAGCAATGGGATTATGCATCGAGTAAAATTGATTTTTTTTCCAGCGAAAGTGCAAATGAGTATAACTCACCACCCGTTCTGCAAGTCACTTATCGCCTGCCGCAAGAACTCGTGCCCGGCGACGCCAACGCCGACGATAGCGTGGATGTTTCCGACTTGGGCATTCTGGCCGCATATTACGGCACAATCGGTGGTGCCTTTTGGAGTAACGGTGACTTCAACAACGACCACAATGTGGATGTAAGCGACCTGGGAATCCTGGCATCGACATATGGCACCGGTTCAGGTTCAATGGCAAGCCAGGCCGTACCGGAAGCGTCGACGTTGGTGTTACTAGTGTCGGGATTGATGATGTCGTTGTGGCGACGACGACGGTAGTGACTCACTCGGGAATATCCAGTGATTGCACGAGTGTCAGGACTTCGTTCCAGGCAACGTCGAAATTTATCGGATAGGCGGCGGCCTGGTCGGCTATCATCTTATCATAGGCCGATCCCGCTTTGGCCATGTCGCGAATCTCATTATCGAAACGCGACTTTCTGACTTCGATGTCGGTCCGAATACTGGATTTTCTAAGAAGGAAATCAGCGATCTTGGACAAATCTAGTTTATCGGCGAATTGCTGTCTGCACCTCGCGATATCGTAGACATCCTGTGTGCGATCTCGCTTCCGAACGGGCTGCTGCAACAAAGCTCGCAGCTTCTCGGCGATAATGTCTTCGAGAGAGCATACCATAAGCCGTGATGTTTCATGTTCCACTAGCTTTAGTGGTTTCTTTTCGCACACCATATCGCCGAAACTGATTTCCAGCGGTACGACATCCGAAACATTTCGTTCCTCAAAATTGTGAAAGTGTTTATCGTTGGAAAAAATATATCCTACCTTGACAAGGTCTTCTTCGTTGTCGGGAACCGCTTGGTCATCGTCTACTACAGTAAAGTCCAAGTCTTTCGTACTGCGACAGCCCTGATAAGCAAACCGCAGAGCGTTGCCGCCTTTGAGCACAATGCCGTTTCGGAGCTCACGGTTTGATGCCAGGCGTTCAAGGATGACGAATTCCATGAAGCGTATCCTTGCCTGGTGGACTGGAACTTTGTGTGCCCGAGACCAGCTTTCTATTTCGGCCAGCGACGTCGGATAGGCGTGGTCCGTCATTAGGAGTCGTCCAATTCCCTGAGTACGTATTCCGGAACGTTGAGTGATAACATCCAGCGCTCGGAGTGTTGCGGGCTGAACTCGTTGGTTGCGGCAAGCTTTGCCGAACTGCCGCGCACGCTTTTCTCCGCCCAACTGTCGAGGATGGGGTGAGTAATCCGAAGCCTTTCGAGTAAAAAGCCCGCCCGCTGGCGGAGCAGGGACTGGTCGAAACGATCCACATATTTCACCAAACGGTCGACATCCAGAAGATCGACTGCCCGTTTCCAAATACGGAGCACCTCGCGAATACCGCCGGTCTTTTCGGGAAAGCGAACGGCGTCCAGCAGCGTGCGTTCCGGATCGGTCACATAGAAGGGGCACCCCTGCGCATATCCGATCGTGTGTCCAAAATCCCAGTTGTCCTTGGTTTTCGACCAGATTATCCTTGTATCGCCTAGCGACTTGGGCGTTCTGCGGGCAGGCTCCGGCATATCAAGCCAATCGTCCGGCGTGGTCCCGAGCGGTAGACGGAGCCCATTATTTCGATAGTTGGTCACATAGATTTCCGATGGGAGAACATCGGTCAAGTCGTGATAGGCTGCGGCCGTATAGTTACTCAAAACGGCAAACGGATTGCCTTCCTGGACCACAATCTCATCGGGGCTGGGTAACGTGGAAGCATAAGGAGTTGTCACCCGATAGACACCTCGTAGCGACTCGATAGGTTCGATATCGCCGCTCTTTCCGAGTTTCCGTATTAGCCCTCTAGCTAGATAAATGTCGGGCAGTTTGTACGAGTGCTGATAGGCTATACGGCGATAGATAACGTGGAACCGCCAATCGGCCGCTACTACTCGGCGTTCGTCTGAAAGGGCCTTGAGGACATGTGACGTTATAGATTGCTTTGGCATTTTAATGTAATAAATAATATACATGTTGTCCTTAGGACAACATGTATATTATAACATGAAAACATCAGTTTGTCAAGTGTAGGACATGTTTTCAGTTATATAAAAGGTAAAAAAGCCTGTAAGAGTATTCGGCTTTTAGTGGTTCATTGCTTTATATAACAACGATAATGTCCTTAGGACATTATCGTTGTTATATAGAATGTGTCAATAGTTTTTATGCCTAGAATGTCACAATTTCTGAAATATTACCAAGAAATACACCCGGACTGTGACCGTGGCCTCAATCCGTGTGGAAAACCTCTTCCATGATCATCCAGTTGTCGGTCGGTTTGGCCCGATTCTTCTGAGGGATCTGGCAAGGATCGGTCAGCTTCCACCACCTTTGCGTCTCGGGATCCTTTGCCATCTCGGCCATGTCGGCTTCGAAGTCGTCGCCGGTGTACTCGAAGTAGGCGAACAGGTAGAGGTTACCGTCATCGAGCTTGCCCATGTAGATCGAGTAGTTTTGGATATTCGAATCCTTGATCTGCTTGAGCACCGAGGGCCACGTGTCGGCATGGAGTTTGACGTACTCGTCTTTCTTTTCCGGCTTGAGACCGATAACACAGCCGTATCGTTGGACCTTTTTTTCAGCCTTGGCATCTTTGGCGGTTGCCGACGCCGACTTGTCGGCCTGGCCGCAACCCACATAGGCCAATCCGCCGATTACGACGGCGACGGATAAAACGGCAATACTACGGAAGCGAGACTTCATGGTACTACTCCTTCGTTTTGAGAATCGTAGTCGGGCGTAAACCCGGCAATGGGATTGGCCGGAAGATGGTCCACATGCCGGGTCGCGACCCGGCATGTGAACCATCTCGAGGGCCTATTCGGAAACGCTGGGCGGGGCTTGCTCGGCCGGATTGAGAATCGGCTTGGCGTCGGCCTTCTTTTCGGGCTCGGCCTTTTTCGCATCATCGACTTTTTCGGCGGGCGCTTTTTCCGCGGGCGGCTTTTCAGCCGGCGCCTTTTCGGAGGTGGCTGCCGGTTTTTCGGCCGGCTTGGACTTGGAGGCCGGTTTGGCACATCCTATTACCGTAGCAATACAAAAAGCCGTTAATGCTATGCTCAGAAAAGCTTTACGAAACATCCTTGAATTCCTTATTCTAGAGAAATTGGGGAGGTAGCAGCCTGTTGAAAAACACAAGTTAGATCTACTAATTCAAACAAAGCCGGCTTGCCGGGTTTGTTTGAATTATGGTAAGTGCTTGCGACAAGGGGGCGTAAGTTCTTTGCCTATTGGAGGTTATAACCTCGACTACGCAAACCACACGCAATGTAAAGGAAGCGACACTGCGCGCCGCTTTCTTTACATATAGATCTAACTTGTGTTTTTCAACAGGCTGCAAAAGGTATCCATTTTATTAAGGGCATGGCGAGTCTTCAAGACGCTGGAAGGCCGAACATTGGGGGGAACCACTACACTAACACCGGGGCTGAGCCACGTGTCGGCAAACAGTCACGCTCAATTTGCTAATAAAAACTGTCGATCCAATCAGATAGACCTTGCTATTTCCATCCCTTTTCCCCGCAATCTTTCGATGGCCCAGGTCGACACCATAGCCACAGATCCAGTTTGGGCGATTCCATGCCCGGTGCCGGCGGCTCAATTCGAGACGCTTGGAAGGTGGATTCCCGTCGAACTTGTGGCCGAAGGCCCCATCTCACGTGTGTTTCGCGCTTGCGCGGACCGCAACAAGGTGAGTGGAGGCGAAACTCTGGGGGATGGGGTAATTTACGGTAAAAATGCGGGTGAGAATGCGGACGAGAGACCGGCCTGCTATGCGCTCAAGGTGCTTCGTCGCCGTTGGCAACAAGACCCAAAGGCCGTCGCCCTC
>JAFGTN010000015.1 GCA_016934075.1 Pirellulales bacterium | reverse complement strand
TGGGGTGAAAACGGAGCGCTGACTTAAAGTCGGCTTTGGAGGTGCGGACACGCCAAGCCGAGGGCAACTCGGCGCTCCAGTCGCTAATGATTCAGGCACAGGCTTTGCATGCACGCATCGGGTCAAAGACTTCAAAACACCTCAGTCAATGCCACGCCAAGTGTGCTGCATTCGATTGCCTCCACCCGGGACAACCGATGATCCCCAGAAAGACACCGTAAATTATTCTTTTCCAAGTGGTTTTACCCAAAACCGTTTTAAAGGGCTTTTCCCGGATGCTCCCATGCCAGACGCGCTTGGTCATGCTGACTACTGTAGATCGCTCAGTTGGAAAAGCGAACGCGCTTCATCGTCAATTGACGGGCTTTGCTATTTAAGGTAAATAACAATTCGGCTCCGAAACGATATTGTGGCAGTTCGGCTCTGAGCCGGGATGAGACCGGGAGTCCGGCGTCGTGCCTTCGCCGACTGTCTACCGCGAATAGTTTCAGGTTTGTATAGCCAACGCGGGAATAAACAGACATAATTTAGCGACACCCCAGTTGCATGCGGTGCGGATGAAGCAAAATACAGATTTTCTATTAGACCATGCGGCGTGGCCGGCGATTCTCGTGGACCAGTCCACGACGATTCGCTGCGCTAACCAGGCTGCCATTGCAACTTTCGGTGCCACGCTTGAAAACGAAACGCCACCCCTGAGCAGTATCTGGTCTTCTGAAAACACCGCGTCCCCCGAACAGTTTATCAACCGTGCTGAACGGTCGGTAACCATGGCCGTCCCGCTCAAATTTAAGGTGCGCGGGGGTAGTTCTCTGGGATTCCACGCCTATATCAGTCCCTGTGAACAGGAAGGCAAAAAGACTTTTATTGTCCAACTGCTGAAAGAATTACCCGCTGCTATCAGCAGCACCAGTTGTGCTACCCCCGGTTCCCAATCCATCGAGGCCGGTCAAGCCCAGAAACAGAAGCTCGATTGCGCCATGCAGCTCATCCGCACTGTCGTGCTGGATTTCAATAACGCGTTAACGAGTATCTTGGGCCATACCTCGCTGCTGCTCCATTTAATGGACTCAAATCATCCCTGGCGTCATTCGCTTCTGGAAGTGGAAAAATCTGCCGAAAAAGCCGCCGAAATCGCCCATGACTTGGCCGCTTTCAGTCGCCAGGAAAAAGATACCCGGTCCATGGCGACCGGCAACTTAAATAGCTTGATTCGCCGGGTCGTGGAAATCTTCCAAACCCCTGGTTCACCCGAACTGAAATGGACCATGGATTTGGAGAACCGACTTTATGCGGTTCAATACGACGAAGCAAAAATGCAGCAGGCCTTCGTCAAAATAATCGAAAATGCGATCCAAGCCGTCGGCGCGGACGGTCATATTGTGATTCACTCGAAAAACATGGATCTGGCAGAACCCTACCACGATGGCACCTTAAGCCTCGCCGCCGGATTCTATGTTTGTGTGGATATCGCCGATAACGGCAGCGGTATCGCCTCCGATACCTTACCCAGGATTTTCGAACCGTTTTTCACCACCAAACCCAATCACCGCGGACTCGGATTAGCCTGGGTTTATGGCATCGTGACCAACCACGGCGGCAGCGTCTCCGTCGCCAGCGTGCCCGATAATGGTACCACCGTGCGTATCTTTTTGCCGGCAGTCAAACGCTTCGTCAAAGATTTGGCCATTAATACCGACGAGTTGACCGGCGCAGAAACTATCCTCATGGTCGATGACGAAGATCTCCTGCTCACCATGGGGCAGGTCGTGCTTTCCTCTTTTGGCTATAACGTGATCACCGCCAATAGCGGCGATAAAGCCTTCGACATCTTCTCCCAAATGAGCCAACAAATTGACCTCGTCATAACCGACCTCGTCATGCCAAATATGAGCGGCCGCGAACTGATCGAACGTATGCGGCGCATCTCCCCCAATCTTAAAATGATCTGTTGCAGCGGATTCGTGCGCCCAGCCTCGAACGAAGAAGACGAAATCTACCTCCAAAAACCCTTCACGAGCCAAGAATTGCTGCGCAAAGTCAAAGAAGTTTTATCACCTCTGGAATTGACATAAGTGGATTTAATTTGTTTCTTAGTTAAGCTTTATTTATGCAAATTGAAAGTCTGAAGATGTTTTGTGACTTGGCGGAGACCGAAAGCTTCACTAAGGCAGCTCAAATAAATGAAGTCACCCAATCGGCGGTTAGCCAGCAAGTCAGCTCTCTCGAACGCCAATTCAAGTCGATACTCATTGAACGCAGCAAGAAAAAATTCCGCTTAACACGCGAAGGTCAAATACTTTACGACTATAGCAAGCAAATCATCCAAACCTACGAATCATTGGAAAGTAAATTACAGGAAATTAAGGATGTGATTTCGGGGACCATCCGCTTGGCCACGATCTATAGCATTGGCCTGCATGACTTGCCGCCCTATCTCAAGAAATACCTCCGCTTGTACCCCACCGTTAATGTCCATGTCGAATATCGACGGGCTAACCAAGTCTATGAAGATGTGCTCGGAAATGTTGTTGATCTTGGCTTGGTCGCCTACCCTTCGAAAGACAGCAAATTGGAAATCGTGCCTCTGCGCAAGGACCGACTGGTGCTGATCTGCCACCCTCAACATCCTTTCACCCGGACAAAAACCGTGCACCTTAAAGACCTATCCGGCCAGAAGTTCATCGGATTTGAACCTGATATCCCCACACGTAAAGCCATCGATAAAATCCTTAAGGACCATGATATCCATGTGAATAATGTCATGGAATTCGATAATATCGAAACCGTTAAACGAGCAGTCGAAATCGATGCCGGCGTATCAATTGTTCCACAAGCTACTGTGACACAAGAGGTTAATAATCAAACCCTGGCGCAGATCGATATTACCGACGGCGAATTTTACCGGCCGCTAGCAGCACTGATTAAGAAAAACCGCGTCCTTTCACCAGCCATCAAACAGTTTCTTGTCGTCCTCAAAGGAGGCCAATAATTTTACGTGCATGCTTTCCAGGATCAAAATCTCCACTTGCATCTATTCGTAAGCATTTGCTATTTTTCCGCGCGCGTCTGGCACAAGCCTCGCCTCGCATTCTTGGCGCCTCGGTAGCTCAATTGGTAGAGCAGTTGACTCTTAATCAATTGGTTCTAGGTTCGAGTCCTAGCCGGGGTACCAACATCATCAAGGACTTACAAAATATCAGAAAAACACTAAAAATCCACTTGGCCATCTATTCCCCGCCCCGGGCCAATGGATTCACCTCCGGTCATCCTGGTGCGATTGCGGGGCGGTGTGGAAGAAAAGCGCTCACTTCATGTGCGGAAAGCTCGTCATTCTTATGTCATTGACCATCAGCCCGGTGTCTTCAGCCAGTTCCTGCATTCTGGGCGGGCCATTAAGGAAGGTTCAACATCTGTTAAGTTGTAATATAAAGCGACGAATAGGTCGCATAATACATATTCGTCGGACGCCTGGTTTTGGAGCTATCGAACCCGGCGAAATAGTTCTTGCAAAGGAACCGGCTTGACATTAAAAGATCAGGCGAAGTACCGGACGCGCGCAGCATAACTATGTTGATACAGATGCGCGTCCGGGGAAAGCAATGGGGAGGGGGAAAGCAATGGGGTCGCATCTAAATAATTGACATTTGCCAGATTTGAGGAGCAGGACGCCGGGATAGATGCGGGTTTTTTGCCGTTGGATCATCTGTGGATGTTCCACACGCGTGGTAAAGGCCAACGCGAAGTGGTGGCGTTTGATAGAGGAACCAGAATATCATTTGTCATATATATAGATGCGACCCCGATGTCATTCCTCCCAAGGAGTTGGCCGAATGTCCCAGAAAACGGAAAACTCAAGAAATTCGTCATCAAATGAATTGATAACAAGTTAGCGCTTATGGGGGGAGAGCCCGGCGGCCTGGCGGGCGGAGGCGCAGCTGGGGAACTGGCAGGGGTCGGACTGGCGCTGGGTTGGGGTTGAGAGTTGTAGTGAGAAATATGATAAAGATGGGTGCTTTGCATGCGGCGAGATCCTAGTATACTCTCCTCGTGAAGGCCGTCTTGATGTTAACTGACATCGCGGTGTCCAAACGTCATCGCCGCGTAGCAGTTTTGTGCAACAGCCAGTGGAGCGAATGGCGGCGGGCGGATGCCGTTTGCAGTATCGAACGCGATGGGCCGCCGCCATCGTTTACTTGGGTCGTTGGATGCAAATGAAGAAGATGAGCACCGGGATCAAAGCCACTGTGGGATTGATCGGTTTCTGTGTTCTGGCGTTTCTGTCCCTCCCGATGATCTTGCCCCTCTTGGTTACAAATGAAGGGCAAGGTGGCGGGAGCGTGGTCCGCTATATGTGGTTCGAGTGTGGGGAGGTCGTGACGGCTCGTGCTGTTGCACAGCACATCGACCGGAACGAGAAGGCCATGTTTCAGGAAGTCCTCGACCGCACTCACAAAATTAATCGCGAAGCGGTCTACACCAACAACACGGCATCCTTCATGTATGGTGGAGAGACAGACGGAACAAAAGCAGGAGTCCGTCTTTACTATCAACCGTGGAAAATCCTCCGATTCGAGAGCCCAGTTCTATCGAACGGGAAAGGTGGTTGGTACTACGGAACATCACGAAGAACTGACTCCAGAAACGAAGCTTTGGAAACAGCTTGCAGACAGTATCTTGAAGAAGTGATCCCTCCTTTGATCAAACAGAAACAGAGCGAGGCATCCAACAACTGAATCCACTGTATTTGTCAACCCGCGCCTTCAGCGCGGCTTGCCAAAACAGTGACTTAAAGCGTTCGGTGACATCGGGTGCGCCTCCGGAATACCAGCCCCAGCGGGGCGACATGTTGATAGTAATCCCAACGCACCTCGATGATCCCAAGCCCCGGAGGGGCGGCATATCGATGACCGGACGGGCTCATGCCGCCCCGCTGGGGCTAGGATGGTCCTGGAGGGGCTCGGTGGCTACAAACAGGTCGCTCCTCTGGATCTGGGCCTGGTGAAGGCCTTGCGAGCGACCGGGCACGGGCGGACACCGCGGGGTAGAAACACCGAATCAAAGGATCGAGCCAAGGCCAAGGAGCGCGTTCTGCGTGCGGTTACAATCGGGGCCATGGGCGCGCTCCTTTCCTGGCTCATCCTAGTCGTTCGCCGTGAGTATGGTATCGCGCTTCGAGAATGTGATGGAGTGCTGTCGGCGTTGCGTGGATTCATGGTGCGAGCGTCGTGAGCTTCGCTGCTTGAGTCTGTTGCTGCCTGCCTACGTCAGTCCTTTGGCCCATACAGATCAGCTTCACGGACTTCTCGACGTGTTGAAAGACGTGAATGGTCTATGTCGGGAAAAGCTCAAGTCAGACGAGTTGAATTGGTTGATCGAGGCACACAACACGCTCGAAGACATTTCGGCAGAGGTATGGAAACCAAAATAAAGGCGAACCGGATGCAGTGGACCCGGCGATGGCGCTCCGGTTCACTGATCCGGGAAGTTGGGCAATAGCGCCGGATAAAACGTTGGCAAAATGATAGTGGCAGAATAATAAATAATTGGTCCGCAGATCATTTTGCCACCATGATGTTGCCATGGTTATTGGGGGTAGGCTAGCAGGTACAGCCACGGACAACGGTGCGGGTGCCCCACGATAGCCCAACCACAGCCAGCGTAGTGGTTTTCAGTTGCTTTTATCCGTGGTCCATGTTTATTATACCTCCAACGCTACTGCCGCTGGGTGGCGGTGGTAGTTGAGTTCGTTCGGCCACTACGCACACCAGCGCACCATGAAAACCCGCATCAACTATCGCAGACTTGGAATTGTCGGGGTCATTGCAGTCGGGGCGGTGCTCGCCATCGCATGGGCTGGCGGCTTGTTTCCGCAGCGTCGAGCTTCAATCCCC
>JAFGTN010000174.1 GCA_016934075.1 Pirellulales bacterium | reverse complement strand
CTTCGCCCACTAATAGGCCGTTGGCATAAACTCTTACCTTCGTGTTCGCCTCGGCAACACCGGTGAAGGCCGGCTGGTTGATTGCCGTAACGTCATCGCTATTACTCCAAACGGGACCAAATGATCCAGCTACATTGTCGAATGTATCGCTGCTGGCCAGCATGTCGGCCGCGGCGGGTGCTGCCGGCGCGGTGTGATCGATCGTTACGGCTATAGGTTCCGAGAGAAGCGAAGAACCTGCCAAGCCGCCAGGATCGAAGATGTCAACGGCAGCACTAATTAGATATGTATCATCAGCCAGCACCGGCAGCGTGACACTCCACATATGGTCGGTGCCGGGGACACGCATGGCATTAGAAGAGGGGATAACCGTACCCGTCGTTTGAGATTCGGCGTAGACCGTTACGTCGGCACCCGGGGCACCGTTGGAATCGATGCTGCCCACGCCACTGGGCAAGGTATACGCTGCTTCGAATTGGTCCAAGTCGGCCTGAATGAAAATGGTCGGTGTGGTGTCGTTGGTGACATTGTCATCGGCGGCCATGCCCGTATCCGAGGCCTGGGCAAGGTCGATTCCTTGTGGTGACGGTGCCGTCAGGTTCTCTATTTCCAAATTGTAAACGCTTGCCACGCCCGGCGAGATGTCGGAGATAAGAATCAAGTAGTCTGTTTGTGCGACAACCGGGATCACAAATTCCGACTGTTCTATTCCCGCCCCCAAGGGGCTTGTCACCCCGGTCGCGTACATACTTGAACCCGATGAATTGAAGATACTCAAGCCGATGGGCGCAGATGTATCATATTTGGCACGGACGGCCAGATTGCCCGTCTCCGGAGGCGTGTAGCGAAAGGCATCGTTTATATCGCCGAAGATTGCATCGACGCTGAACTCTTCTATGGTTATCTCAGGTATCGAACCGAGGAACTGAGCATCCGTGGGGCTATCATTTGGCTCAATCTCATCGCCCGGGCTCAGGACGGCCAACAGTCGGCGTTGCTCCAACGGTTCAACCTTAAGTGATCGTGACATTCTAGATCGCGTATCACGCCGAGTTGCATTTCTCCTTGAAGCGTTCGGAGTCTTGTTACGATTGCCAAACCAGCCGAAAGTTCTATGACGTCTCATGGTGCGATCTCCAAAGAAGTAATGTGAGTTTGCTTGCCACCCTTAGGCCGACTTGCTGATGCGCCGGCAGGGATATTAGGCTATGTCGGTTAAAGCGATATTGCTGTCAGTGATAGCAAACTCAATTGGCAATATATTCTAGGTATAATGGGAAGTCAATACCCCACACGTACTATAAACAGAATAAAATGTGTGGGAAATATAAATAATTTTCTCCTTTTGCTCCTTTTGGGGTTACTTTGTCGAGGTAAAATCGTTGGCATGAGCGATAAGAAAAACAGAGCTGGAAGGGAATGATGGGGCCGGTCCAATAAAAAAAGCCGGGCCAGGAATTGTTCCCGGCCCGACTTGCACAGTATCGCTTATTAAATGTGACTTGACCTAGTAACGCATTTCGACTCGTGCTACAAGTCCGTCTAAGGTCATGGTGCCATTCAAGTCGTTGAAATCATTTTGCTGCACCGAGCTGATGAAGTCGGAGGTTTTAACAACGTTTTTCCAAGCATTGACGGCATAACCACCGGTAACGCGGAAGCAACCGCTGCAACTGGACCAGCCTACGCCCAACTCCAATTCCAAGATGGAGACGATCCTTCCGGCTTTCCAGTTTGTATCAACGATTTGTGGATCGGTAGAACTGCCCTGGAAGTATCGCCCGCTGAATTCACCGGCGACGAAGTTGGCCGATGACTTACCGTAAATCAGCCATCCTGAACACGGGGCACGGCGTTCACCCTCCAAACCCAAGCGGATGCCGGCACCGTCGAAAGTGATATCGGTATTAATGGTTTCGGTTCCGATTTCTGTGAACATCGAGTCGAAACGTTGTTCTAAATGACCGAAACGAGCTCCGATCAGATAGTTCAAGCTGTAGCAGCAATCACAAGCAATAATACGGCGGAAATCGATGTCTGCAAGTTTATAGTCGATGTCGTGGGTAGCCTGGGCACTTAGCCAGTCGGCACTGGCTTCGAGCGTCGAGGGGTGGATCGTCATCGAGCGAAGAACCAGCGGCGCGTCAACGGAAATAGAGTCGGAAGTGCTACTGTCAAGCTGGGTATAGCTGGCTCCCAAACTCGAGCAAGGAGTAATGTCATAGGCGAAGCCAACGCGAAATCCAGGAGAGTAATCGGGATCGAGCATGGCGACTCGCCCGACCTGGATCGGAACGTCATCCGGGGGTACGACCGGACCGTCGAATGGAACCGCGTATGTTACTTCGGCGTCGCGCGGTCTGAGGTACAAGAATTCACCCCAGAATCTCCACTTGGGCCTGCAGCAGCTTTCGCAACTGTCGCAGCAGTCATCCCCTCCACAACCAGCGCTCAAATCCGTGTCTTTCATGTCTTCCATTACCACGGATTTTTCAGCAATTGGCGCGGGAGCCTCCTCAGCAGCGCTGGAACCTGCAACGAGGATATAATCGCTAGTAAACTCCTCACTATCCGGTTTTTGGGCATTACAGACCTGGAGGGATGCCAGTAGGGCAAGCATTCCCACGCTAATCATTAGCCACCATTTTCCCGTTTTCATTGTCATCCCTATATTCGCTAACGTTTGTCTACCTAACCGAAGCAATACAAAGCATCCGGTTTCTTTTCCAGAGGTAGTATCGCCCCATATTACCCCTACAATGAAAATAATCAGAATAGCCGGAAAGGTTTAGCTGTTTTACCCATTTTAACAATAATGGGCATAGTCGGGGTGAACTTTAAGAACGCCAGGTTAGCCAAGCAAATCACATCCCCGGATTATTCACGAGCAACGGATCACGTTGAAAATACTACCCCAAGATCAATCCATCCGCTTCAGACGGATGTTTTTATACTGCACTTTCATGAAGGGGCCCGGATGGAGTTGCAAAGAAAAAATGCCTTTGCGAGGAATGTTTTTTTCGTTGTCGATGAGTTCCGTCATCACTTCGCCATTCACCTTGAGGATGATGTGGTTGCCCCGCGCGATGATTTGATAATCGTTCCATTGATTGCCGGATTTAATTTTCTTGCCGAGTTTCTTAGCGTCGGCAACTTGCTCGACGTGACGGCGCCCGTCGGGATCGATTGTCATTTTTTGACCGCGGGTGGACATGATTTTTCGCCCGCAGACATCATAAATTATGCCCGTATAATTCGGACCGGCTTCGATATCTGCCTGATACCCGGCGATTTCGAATCCTGGCAGTTCGCGGCTGCGGAAGTTCATGCCCGAGTTGCCTGCATTGAGTCGATATGAGAAACGGAGTTCGAAATCACCCACCGGCTTACCTTGCCAGATCAGGTAAGTGGCTTTTTTGCATGGTTTTTCCGGGGTGGAGATTCCCGTCAGGGTGCCGTCTTCAACAAACCACACATCGGGCTTACCCTTCCAATCGGTTAGATCCTTGCCGTTGAATATCGGTTTGAAGCCCGGCTCGAGGACGTCTTTATTTTTTTCAGCCGCCAGAGAGGGAGAAGCTATTGCCAGACAGGTGGCGAAAAGAATAGTCAAAAGCAGCGAGTTCAACAAAATTTGGCGTGTCATTGGGGCATTCCTTGTTTGTGGTGGACTTTTGCATAATTGCGAGTCAGGGCACATGTAAAAGAAAGCTTTGCGAAGCGAAGCTTTCTTTTACATTGTCTTGACTGACACTAATTCATTGACAGATAACAAATTAACATCTCCGCGGCGTTTAGATAAAATTGCCGTCTGCGCCGCCAATTTATATCTAAGTGCCCTTGACTCGCAATTTTGCAAAAGTCCCGTTTGTGTGAGATTTAGGATTATTGTGTGAGCATGTGCAATGTACAGCAGACAATGCACGTTTCGGCACTATATCACAAGCCCCAGGCGCCGGGCAAGCGGTTCGGCGGTGGCTAGCCAGATTGACATATGATTGCCGAGATATACACTGGACTTTTGCAAAAGTCCAGATATACAGTTTGAAACTGGCTCATCGGATCATATCACAACCTTTTTCATGACGCTTTGGGGTGCAAAGGTCTTAAACTGATAAATGCTAACACTCAAACAACGTGCTTATCAATACATCCGTCAGGCGATGTCCGATGGTGTTCTTACAGCCGGTGATCGCCTGTCCCCAGCCGCTTTGGCTAAAGAGATCGGCATCAGCCACATCCCGGTGCGCGAGGCGATTAGCCAACTTTACAGCGAGGGATTGGTCGATCAATTGCCCCGCCGCGGCGCTTTTGTACGTCGACCGGGACGTGAGGAACTTACGGAACTGATCGAGTTGCGCAAGGTACTCGAGTGCAACGCGGCCGCCCAGGCAGCAAGGCGAATCGGCGACGTCGAACTGGCCGAGTTGGAACAACGCCTGGCCGATCTGGACGAGGTGCGCAACACTCAATCGCGACTTTCACGAGTGGACGGCCACGGTAACGGTGATGGGCAAAGCGATGTCGCCGGCTGTAAAGACGAAGAGTTTATTGATTTGCTAGCCAAATGGCTCATCATAGACTTGGAGTTTCACATGGTAATATTACGGGCTGCCAGGAACCGTTGGGTTCTTAAGGTGCTCGAGGACACCAGTGTGATGACCCGCATGTTCTCCCAGCGCACCGACCGTCCGGAAAACTGGTCCGACGCGGCCGCTTTTTCGAAGGAAAACTACGACGTCCACGCAGCTATTGTCGAGGCCATTTGCAATCACGATCCCAAAGCGTCTCGCAAAGCGATGGCAGTCCACATGCGCCGCGCGCGCCGTAATATGCTTGCCCGCTACGACTGGTTAATCAGCCAGTCAGACCCGAACTCCTCTTTTGCCAAGGAATTTTCAGAAGCGGTTCGGCGTCAAATCCTGCAGATACAAGAGTCCTCACAGCCGGCAATGCCCATGCCGGGGGATATTGACAAGGTCGAGTGAATTGTGTCACTGATTGAGCGCATGTTTCGGATGACTGATGAATATGGTTCATGAATAAATCCGATTTAAAGCGGATGCATGATCTTGCCTGTGACATTCCCATGCGATCCTCTCATAAACTTATTGGGGCATCTCATTCTCCCGGTTATATCTCGTGGATGAAAGCAATTCACTCTAGTAATGAAAAAAATAATGAATTTCCTGGAAAATGCTGGGGCACCGGGGAAATTGCTTGCCATACATAATATTTTGTGATAAGATCGCATTCGTGTCGCTTAGGCTTGCACTTAGTATTTTGCGGGACAGCAGCACAAGTTTTGCTTTAGGGATGCGAAAATTTGCTCGCGGTCCTTTCTTATCGAAGACACTACTGGGTGGGCCCGGTGACTCAATTTGATGCACTGCGGGTCCATATTCTGGCTGCTTGTGGTGACAGCAGAGCTCGTAAGTGCGGAGAAACATCTCTAACTTAAGGAGCGAAATCGATGAAGCAGTTTCTTACAGTATTTGCCATCCTGGCGATGGTTGTACCTGCGATGGGTGCAGTGTCTGACAACTTCAATGGTGGATTCCAACTGGGTGGGGCACCCTATGGCTGGAACTGGGTTGCAGACGGCACGTACTCGGCCACTACAGTCAATGTCGGGGTAGGGGACGATGAGCTTTTGATCACGTCAACGTTCCCACCCGTAGGCAGCGGCGGTACCGGATCCAATTTCGTGGGCGGCGTCGTGGGCTTAACGGCATCATACACCAACACTTTCGTAACGGCCACGGTGAATACCAACAGCCCGAATTCCGGCAACGACATGGGACTCCTTGCCCGCGCGAACACTACGACATTTGAGTTATACGGCCTCAACTATGATTCATACCTGAACAACATAGAACTGGTCTATAACGCCCCAGGTGGCCTGAGTCCGGTGGATCTGAACGGTGCAGACCTGGGTGCAACTGGTACAGGCCAGACGGTCATATTGAAGATGAACGTTACGGATTCCGGGGGTCCCGGTAGCCCGGTTTATCTTGTTGGACAGGCTTGGAGCGCCGATGGTTTGACGCTACTGGGAGAATGTCAGTATATTGCCGACGGCATCAAACAGGAAGAGGGCGTCACCATTGCCATCATTTCGGGAGGTCCCACCGGCGTGTACGGAGCTCTCAATACGAATTTTGGTGGTACATATCCACCTCCCATAAACGCCCAAATGGACGATTGGCTGGCTCAAACCGGCCTGCCCGGCGATTTTAACCTGGACGGTTACGTCGACGTCACCGACCTGGGTATCATGGCAGGCAACTACGGCACCACAAGTGGTATGATGTGGTCGAACGGCGACGCCAACCTGGACAATGCCGTGGACGTAAGTGACCTGGGTATTCTGGCAGGCAACTATGGTTCTTCCGCCGCTGGAGCCGCGGCCGCTGTGCCCGAGCCGAGCATGCTCTGCCTGCTTGGTCTTGGCTCACTGGCCATGATGCTGCTCCGTCGTCGCTAGTCGAACGATAAATAATTCTAATGAAGATTATAGAAAATCACTTCAGGCGGGCTCTCGCATGCGAGGGCTCGCCAGTTGCTTTTCTTGTTAAGGACATTCGCTCGGACAACTTCACCGCCGGGTTGTGCCCGGCCTACTACTGTTGAATTTCTTGTTGTAACCGCGCCAGATGTTTGACCAATGTGACGGCCATCGCCAGTCTTTTTCCGCTTCGGCCGTGTAGTTGGGCCGCTTCGCCGGTTAGGCCTTCGGCCGCCAGACGCTCCTCCAAAGTGCCCGAAAAACCGGATCGTTCGAGGTTGATCGACTTCAGCACGAGACTATGGGATCGTTTGGCGCCAATGTTGTCGAGCAGCCTCATGGTGCTTTGGTGATAGGTAACCAGTGTGTCACCGTCGCCGAGGAAATTCGACCAGCAGTGACGAAACTCTTCGGCCGATATTGCCTCGGTAAAATCCTCTCGCTTCAGTTCCCAATGCCCCAATAGAGTTTCTGAAGGTCGTACGGCGGGTTTGATGGCATAGGCAAAACGGGAGCCCGTGCCCATATGCTGCGCGACCCAATAGACGGGCATGCGCGCGGCCGGATTATTCGTACCGTCGGAGGAAACCGATTCTCCGTATGCCACAACGACATTCTCGATCCCATTGAGTATAGTCCGGGGGATGTTGCCCGGTGTGCGACTCCTTTTCCTGTTTCGTCGCCATCCGTCGACGCTTTTTGGATGTGCGATCTGACGGTCGATCATTTGGTCGAAGGCCGCAAGAAGTTGTTCCAGGCCGCCGGTTTCCGGCTCGATGGCTTGCAACGCGACCACGGTGGCTTCAAGCGTGGAAAGCGATGTGTCCGTGGGTTCTCGACGGATGCGATATCGGCCGGGCGCTGTTGGCGCCAGGCGATAGCATGGAAGTGCTCGCAGTGCGGCAATGTCGCGGTACATGGTTTTGGCATGGTGCCAGGTACCGTCGATGACGACCAACTGCCCCGGCCGTCGGTGGGGAGGCAAGTCGGAAATCAATTCCGCGCCGGATGCGGGATATAGCAGTCCCGCGTCAGATCGAAGCGGAAGTTCAGAATCGGCCAGACGGCTGATATGGTCGGACAGGAGGCGGGAATTTTGCAGAGCCTTTTGGACAATGCGAGCCGTATTGAAGGGGTGAAATCGCTCGCGGGCGTGCTGCAGAATGAGAACTTCTGTCTTGTTGGCAATGACGGGAATGGAATCGCAAAAGCAGGTCCCAAGCGGCCTGAAGCAGTGGTAGCAGCGTTTGCCTGGAATGAGGTCGTTTGCAGCTTCTTCGTTTTTGTGAGATTGCATTATATGGCTGCGGTTTTGCCGTCAGTTTACCTTTGTTTACTACCTCATACTGACATAACATATCGTGCCGCGAAACCCCCGTACGGCCGAGATGCATCACCCTCTTTCCATGTTTTACCAGTCTTAGAATTGGACTTTTGCAAAATTGCGAGTCCAGTTTGAATCCAGGTTCCCTTGGGGATTTGTAGCGATTTTACTGATTTTCTTGATTCTGGCGATTTTCCTGCCGATACAAACATCTGATGCATAGCGTTTTAGCGCTGGTTTCATTTGATCATGGCGGTTACACCTCTACTGGGTGGCAGAAGAGAAGGAATCTAATAATGTTCAAAAAGGTCGCGTTTTTGGCTCCCCTATTAGGGTTGGTGGTCTTTGCCAGTGGGTGTTGCTGTGTTCAACCGTGTGCCACCGGCGTTTGTTGTGATCCTTGCTGCGATCCTTGCTGCGACATGGGTGGCGGTTGTGGTGGTTGCGGTGAATGCGGTGATTGCTGCGAAGAGCCGTGCGGGCCAACTTGCGGCCCTTGCATGACGCCCTGCTGCTACAGACCATGTATTTTGTTCG
>JAFGTN010000173.1 GCA_016934075.1 Pirellulales bacterium | reverse complement strand
TCTTGATTTAAAAATCACGCGCGGCGAGAAGGGCGAGTTCCTGCTGCACCACAGTCCCGGCGCTACCTCCACGGCCATGGACTACGCACCCACGCAAACCTCGCTCGCCGCCAACAAGAATCTTCGCTTCGCGCCCAACGGCGGCCGGCCGGCAAACGGAGCCTGGCCGTATTACAACCTCGAGTTCGACGGCGGCGGCATGATCGTCGTCGGCTGGCCCGGCCAATGGGCATCGCAATTCAAACGCGACGCCGGGCGCGGCCTGCACATCCTGGCTGGGCAGGAACTGGTAAACCTGAAGCTTCACCCGGGCGAAGCCATACGCTCCCCTCGGATCGTGATCCAGCACTATCGGGGCAACTGGATACGTTCGCAAAACATCTGGCGACGCTGGATGATGGCCCACAATATGCCCCGCCCCGGCGGAAAATTACCCCAGCCGAAGCTGCTTTCCTTCAGCGGGCGGATGTATTGCGAAATGTGCCTGGCCAACGAAGCCAACCAGTTGATGTGCATCGACCGTTATCTGGAAGAAGGCATCAAGCTCGACTACTGGTGGATGGACGCCGGATGGTATAAACAAGGAGGAGGGCAAGGCAACTGGCCAATAGTCGGAACGTGGGAGGTTGACACCACGAGATTCCCCCGCGGGCTCAGAGCGGTTTCCGACCATGCCCACTCCAAGGGCATGAAAACCGTGCTCTGGTTCGAGCCCGAACGCGTGCATCCCGCCACTTGGTTGGCAAAAAAACGGCCGCAATGGCTGATCCTAGATGTGCCTGCCAACCAGTCCAAGCCCGATTATGCCAAGGGGATTTTACTTGATCTCGGCAATCCTGAAGCCCGGCAGTGGCTCACCGACCACGTCGACCGCATTCTAACAGAGCAGGGAATCGACCTTTACCGTCAAGACTTCAACATGGACCCGTTGGGCCATTGGCGAAAAAATGACACGCCCGACCGCCAGGGAATCACGGAAAACAAGCACGTCGTCGGCTACCTGAAATTCTGGGACGATCTGGCCGCACGCCATCCGAACTTATTGATCGACTCCTGTGCCTCGGGCGGGCGGCGAAACGAACTCGAGGCCATGCGCCGCGCCGTGCCGCTGTGGAGATCCGACTTTGCCTATCCGGTAGTCGCCAATCAGTGCATGAGCTACGGCATTTCGCTGTGGATCCCCTATCACGGAACGGGCGTAACCGCTTGCGCCACGACCGCCTATCACGGCGCCGGCCAGACGCCGGTCGAACCCTACGCCTTCTGGAGCACGGCTACGCCGGCCATCTGCCTTACGCTCGACATCCGCGAAAAGGGCATCGACTACCCGGCCCTGGTCAGCTTGATCAAACAATGGCGAGAAGCGGGCCAATACTACTACGGCGATTACTACCCGCTGCTGCCCTACACACACGACACCAAGGCCTGGATCGCCTGGCAATTCCACGACGCCGAAAAAAACGAAGGCATGGTCGAAGCCTTCAGACGTTCGGCCAGCGAGACCGACACCATGCAGCTCAAACTGCACGACCTCAAGCCGGAGTGCCAATACGTCGTCACCTATCTCGACTCGAAGAAGTCACAAGAGGCGAGCGGGCTGAAACTCATGTCCGACGGCCTGACGGTAAAGATTGCCGCCAAGCCGGGAGTCGCGGTGCTTGTTTACAAACAGAAACAGAATGAAAAGTGAAAACCGAGATACCGCTATGAAATCTATTTGTATCAATAAACTATTCTGCACCGTCGCGGTGATCGCGTTTTTCTGCTCCGTGCTCGAGTCCGCTCACGCTGGCGATGCCCGGCTGGGCAACATGAAAGCCAACAAAATTCTGTTTCTAGGCAACAGCATGTCGACTTGTCCGCCGAATTGGTGGGGCCTGGCCGCCAGCACTGCAGACAATGATTATATCCATCTGCTCACGAATAGCATTAACAAAGCCACGAGCGGGTCTCTTGTATTAAAACAGACAAGCCCTGCCCCCGACCGCTGGTACAATGGCAATCCGCTGCCCAATTACAACGGCAATGTTATCAACGTGGCTGATATATTCGAGCGGAACTACAACACATGGGATAACGCCCGGATAAAAAATCAGCTCGATTGGAAGGTCGATATTGTCGTTCTGCAGTTCGGCGAAAACGTGCCTATGAAAAACTTCGACGCCAAGGCCTATACCGTGGCCATGAAAAAACTCGTGGCGGAACTGAAACAAAGCAGCAACCCTCATATCTTTATTGTCAGTCACGTTCTGGGACACAACCCCACCATCGATAACATCAAGAAGCAAATTGTGGCCGAGGATCCCAGCCATAGGGTATATGTCGACTTGACTCAAATACATAAAGATCCGTCGAACATGGGCCTCCATGCCCATCCCAACGACAAGGGCATGAAGCTAATGGCCGAGGGAATCTTCAAGGCCATGGAAATACATGCGGCCGAAGCCGAAACTTCGAAACGTTGCAACCACGCACGCCCCTTTGAGCCGCCGACGCGCGGGACGTTTATCTCTTTGCCCCCCGGTGCTGTGGAACCGGCGGGCTGGCTGCGCGACTGGTGTCTGGCGGCGCGGGACGGTTATACCGGGCACATGGACGAATATGACGATGCGTTCAAGCACGCATGGGCTTCCGATTACAAGATGACTGCCGAACGTCTCATTTGGAATAAGGGCGCCTGGCCGTACGAAGGGGGCGGATACTGGTTTGACGGCCTTGCCCGCCTGGGGTATGCCCTGCACGACGATGAGCTGATTCGATTAGCAAAACGGCGTTTGCACGCGGTTGCAGATCATACAAATTCAAACGGTATTTTCTTCCTCTGGTGGCTCGACAGAAACAACCCCGATGACCGCAAAGCGGTTGCTGCTGCCCTGGACGGCTGGCCGGTTTGGGCCTGCGGTCTTATGGGACGCGCCATGGTCGGATATTTCGCGGGCTCCGGCGATAAACATGTCCTCAAGTCGCTCGAAACAGTCTACGGCGCGGATCCCGACTGCTTGCGAGAAATTACCGGAAACATGTCGAATCTATGGCCGGCCTACGATACCTATACGTGGACCGGAAATAAAACCATTGCCGCCGCGCTCGACGCCATGTTCGACGAGAAGCGCGCGGGTCTCAAGCCGATTCTAAACCGTTACCGCACGGCGCCCGACTTGAAGCCCGCCGCGGAAGTGGAAAATCAACATGTAGTTGAATTCCTCGAGAACACAACGCCCTGGGCGGTCGGCTATCTGTGGACGGGTGAAGACGGCTATCTTCAGGCGGCCCTTGGCTGGCACGACCTGCTCGAACGCATCGCCATGCAGCCGCACGGCGTACCGGTCGCCGACGAGTGGTACGGGCCG
>JAFGTN010000172.1 GCA_016934075.1 Pirellulales bacterium | reverse complement strand
CAGGGCGAGACTTTGACTACCGACATCAATCGCATGGCCGAGCGCGTAGTGGAAATGCGCAGCGATTTGAATGATCGTGTCATCAGTATGGCCGACGATATCAATCGCTTGACCAACGAGATAGCCGTGTTGAATGTCCGCATTGCCGAGGCTGAAGGCGGCAACGTCTCCAACAGCGACGCGGTGGGCCTTCGCGATCAACGGCTGATGGCCTTGGAGGATCTGGCAAGCATCATCAATATCAGTGTGACCGAGCAACTCAGCGGAGGCGTGGCCGTTTATTCGGGCGGCGATTACCTCGTTTTCGAAGGAACAGTTCGTGAAGTTCAAGTGGTTTCCGGCAGCGACCGGGGGTTGGCCGTGGCCGACATCGAGATTGTCGAAACGGCCGCCTCGCTCGATCCGACCTCCGGCGAGCTGCACGGTCTGATCCAAGCCCGCGATGCGGTGTTTGGCGATTATCTAGACAATTTAAACGATCTGGCCGGCACATTGGCATTCGAGTTTAACAAGGTTTATTCCAGCGGTCAGGGACTCAACGGTTACGAGGAATTGACCAGCACGTTTAACGTCAACCGCGCGGACGAGCCGTTAAACCAGACCGGGTTGGATTTTACCCCGTCGAACGGTTCTTTTCAGGTTCTCGTACACAATAAGAAGACCGGGCTCACACAGACCAGCCAGATCATCGTCGACCTTAACGGCATGGGTGACGATATGACACTGGATGATCTCAGCGACGCATTGAACGACATCGACGGTATTTCGGCCGAGATCACGTCGAGCCGCGGTCTGAAGATTTCCAGCACGGGCGCGAATCAGGAGATAGCGTTCGCCGAAGACACCAGCGGGGTTCTTGCCGCCTTGGGTCTTAACACGTTCTTCACCGGTTCGGATGCTCTGGATATCGGCATCAATTCCGACGTCAAATCCGACCCGTCGCGTTTTGCCGCAAGCCGCGGCGGTATAGGGGCCGACACCGACACGGCCATCGAGTTGGCCAATTTTATCGACCGGCCGCTGAGTTCGAAAGACGATGCCACGCTGGCTTTTCTCTACGACCGCATGGTCAGTGATGCTACCCAGGGATCCACGATTGCCAAGTCGATTGCCGAAGGGGCGAGGGTCTTTGAAGCAACCCTGCGGGGGCAAAAAGCCGCCACCAGCGGTGTAAATCTCGACGAAGAAGCCATCAAAATGCTGGCTTATCAGCGTTCCTTCCAGGCTTCCTCGAGGATGATCGCCACTATAAATGAACTATTTGAGGTCCTTGTCAATATCTGATCATGACGTCAATCATCGGTATCCCCACAACTCGTGTCAGCAATAGCTACATTCAGCAACGATTGCTGAGCCAGGTGCAGTACGACCAGACGGAACTCTTCCGTTTACAGACTCAGTTGAGCACGGGCCGTCGATTCGAAATGCCCAGCGAAGATCCCATCGCTTCCATGCGGATTATCGATATCCAGCGGCTGATAGAACGCAAACAGCAGGTGTATAGTAACGTCGATACCAACCAGTCCTATCTCAATGCCACCGATCTGGCGGTATCGGATATTTCGGGTTTGCTCGCCGAAGTCCGCGGTGTCGCTCTGGGCGTATTGGGCACGACCGCCACCGATATCGAACGCCAGGCAGCAGCCCAGCAAGTCGACCAGATGCTTCAGCAGATGGTGGATACCGGCAACCACCAGTTCCGCGGGCGGTATCTGTTCGCGGGATCGGCTACACAGGTGCGGCCTTTCGAGGTGACCGATTCGGGCGCGATCGAGTATCTCGGCAACCAGGATAGCCTGCAAAGTTTTTCCGACCTGAACCTGTTGTTCAAGACAAACATGACGGGCGACGAAGCTTTCGGAGCCGTTTCTACGGTAGTCGAAGGTTCTGAGGATTTGCAGCCGGTCGTATTGTATGATACGCGCCTGGCCGACTTGAGCGGTGGACAAGGAATCAGTCCGGGAAGTATCAGTGTCGCGGTCGGATCCGATGCGTCAATCATCGACATAAGTTCGGCTGAAACCGTCGGCGATGTGGCCCAACTACTAACGGCTAATCCGCCTCCGGGAGAAACCATGCAAGTGGAGATCACTCCCCAGGGGCTCCAATTGCAACTTGCTTCGGGAAACATTTTTACCATCAGCGATGTCGGCGGCGGGACCGTGGCGCAGGAATTGGGCATACTCGAAGAAACTGGCGCCACGAGCGTAACCAGCCGCGACCTCGACCCCGTCCTGCTTGTAACGACCAGACTCGACGATGCCTTCGGATTTAAAGCCCAGGCCGTTATCAGAAGTGTCGGCGACGACAACGACATCATCATCCGCGCGCCGATCCAGGGCACGACTTATAATAATATCGCTATCAGCTTTACCGATACGGCCGCGGCCGGTAGCGAAACCGTAACCTACGATCCCGTGGCACAAACGCTCGTTATCGGTATAGAAGCGGGAGCATCCACGGCCGCCGATGTTATCGATGCCATCAATAACGAACCCACTTGCCCGTTCACGGCCGAAATTGATCCCCTGGATGATACAGACGGAGGAGAGGGGATCGTGGCCCTCACCGCCACGGCCACCACGGCATACGGAGATAGAACGCCGTTCGATAAAACATCCGGCCTGCAAATCCTAAACGACGAAACCACGCACAACGTAAGCTTCGCCACGGCGGAAACATTTGAGGATCTGCTAAACGAACTGAATGGTCTCGGCTCGGGATTGATGGCCGAAATCAACGAGGAAAAAACGGGGATTAATATTCATTCCCGCATTAGCGGAAACGATTTCACCATCGGGGAAAACGGCGGTACCACCGCAACACAATTGGGAGTGCGGAGCTTTACCGGCGGCGTTGCGCTGGATCAGCTTAATTACGGACGCGGGGTTCATAACGGCGAGGGTACCGATTTCAGTATTACACGCGCCGACGGTGTCGTGCTCGAAATCGATATCGACACGGCCGAAACAATCCAAGATGTGATCGCTCTTATCAACACTAATCCTCAAAACACAGTTGACCCGTTGACTGCCGGCAGACTGACCGCGCGATTATCGAGCTATGGAAACGGCATCGAGCTCGTCGACGAAACCAGCGGAACCGGGACACTGAGCGTTACAAGGGGCGCACTCAGTACGGCCGCAATCGATCTGGGACTCATTCCGGAAGGCGAACAAACGGCTGATGCCGGTACCGGTAACGTTGCCGCCACGAAAACACTGGCATTTGCCGGACTTAACAACGACCTGGTTTTCGAGGCCAGGTTCCCCGGCACGTACGGCAATGTTAATATCATCTTCGAAGACGATCCGCTCGACTTGATCGATGCCTGCAGCTATGATCCGGTCGCACAAACGTTAACTTTCGAAATTACCGCCGGCACGACCTCCGCCGATGATATCATCGGCTTGTTGCAAGGCGATCCGGCGGCCGATGCGCTCTTCACCGCGCAGAGAAGCTACACCGACGACCCCACAAACAACGGTACGGGTGCCGTCCCCCTGACCGATACATGGATGACCAACGGCCGGGCGGAGGTGCTTACGGGCGACGATCCCAATCCGCAAGAAACTCAAGGCCTTTTTACCGCCTTGTTGCGTTTGCGCGAAGCATTGGAAACGAACGACATGCAGGAAGCAACGCGTTCGATCGAACTGCTTGACGATGGCGTTACCGATTTGAACTTCGCCAGGGCCGAACTCGGCGCGCGTCAGCAATCGCTGGAAGTCATTCAGGATCGCTTGGCCACAGAAGAAATCGAGCTCAAAGAAACGCTTTCTCTCGAATATGATATTGATATTACTCAGGTCATCTCGGACCTGACAGGTCGTCAGCTCGCTTATGAAGCGGCTCTGAGGGCCATGGGGCAGATATCCCAGTTGTCCCTGCTTGACTATATCTAGTCATTTTTCCTGTTCTACCGCTTTTCCCGGCGCCGATACATTCTCTGTGCAATAACCGTTTTGGTTTGCGCTTGGTGTTCGTTTATATGGATTTGGAGCCGGAAACGCAAATAAATATGAAGGTTCCCAGCGTCAGATTCGGTGTCCTGGATGTTGCGACAAGCGACATGATCCGCTTCCCTTGTGGTTTGTTGGGCATGGAGAGTCTGCGCGAGTGGGCATTGCTTTTCGACCGGAACTGCGACGTGGTGGCTTGGATGCAAAGCGTGGACCGCCTGGAAGTCGCTTTCGCGGTGGTCAGCCCGCGATTCTTTGTGCCCGACTATGAGATACGTTTGCCCGGCAGTGAACTGGAATCGCTAAAGGTTCAGAAAACGGATTCTCTTACGGTTTTAACGCTTGTAGGGAAAAGCGAGGGCACGATAACGTTGAATTTGAAGGCGCCGCTTTTAATTAACTCCGAGCATCGCTTGGGCCGTCAGGTGGTGGTAGCAAGCGATTTGCCCATACAGTACGAGTTGGGAAGTACACGGCCTATTGCCATGAAAACCGCGTGATGTGGAGGTGGTGTAAAAGTTTGTTTGTGATGTAAAAGAAACCTTCGCTTCGCAAAGCTTTCTTTTACATGTGCCCTTGACTCGCAATTGTACAAAAGTCCAGATGTAACAAGAATAAGGTCAAAATGACCATTACCGGGAGCCCGCCATGCTCGTTCTTTCAAGACAACGCAATGAAAGCATCATTATTAATGACAACGTCGTGGTGACGGTAGTTGATATTCGTGGCGAGAAGGTGAGATTGGGTATCGAGGCTCCCAGCCAGGTGCCGGTGCATCGTCGCGAGGTTTACGAAGCCATCCAGCGAGAAAACGAGCGGGCAAGCAAGCTGGATCCCAAAGATATTGACCCTCTGCGGGGGCCGAAAGAACGCCGTTAGTCGTGTGGTGGCTTTGGTTACTGGGGCGAAAAGGTGAAACTATAACGGTTATTCCGATTTTGTCGGCCCCGTAGACATTTCTGTCTGATTTGGGGCATCTTTTTTCTTTTCTGGTTTCGCTCAAGTGCCGAGGAAGAACATGTAGGGCAAATAATATGACGCTAATGGATGTACGTAGGTTGCCTAGTCAGCCCATCTTTTAGCAAGAAGTTTTGGGTACCGTGTTGTGGTAGCCGGGCCGCCAGGGCGAATTCACCTGGCGTCTGCGGCGATTGCACCACGCACCCGATTTTGACCCGTCGGTGCTAATTGTAGCAAATTATGAAACAAGTGCTGCTTATTCGCCAAAAGGCTTAATTGCCGTGGCGTTTGGCAGACAAGCTGGTCCGGATCGTAATCTCCCCGCAACCCGGCCGAGCTTGGGCGTAGTCCTTTATTAGGAGGAGTGTCCAGAATGACACGCATCAACACGAACGTCAGCTCGCTGAACGCACAAAAGACGTTGGCTCGTTCTAACAACCAGTTGCAAGAAGCGTTGACCCGCCTGAGTACGGGTTTGCGAATCAACAGTGGTAAAGACGATCCGGCCGGTTTGATCGCCAGCGAGACCTTGCGTAGCGATATCGTCAGCACGCAAGTTGCCATCACTAACTCGGAACGAGCCAACCAAATGATCGCCACGGCCGACAGTGCCCTGGGTCAGGTGAGCTCGCTTCTGAACGACGTCCGCGGTCTGGTATCAGAAGCCGCCAACGTCGGGGCCATGAGCAGCGACCAGATTGCTGCTAACCAGTTGCAGGTAGACTCCTCGCTGGAAGCCATCGACCGAATCGCCCAGGT
>JAFGTN010000171.1 GCA_016934075.1 Pirellulales bacterium | reverse complement strand
TTTCGGGTGGAATGTGGCCGATCAGTGCGGGTGGAACTTTCACTCTTTCGCGTGTTTTGGGAACGGTACCCGTCGAGAAAGACGGTTCGGCCAGCATGGAACTACCCGCCTTGCGGTCGTTGTATTTCGTGGCCCTGGATAAGAAAGGGCGCGCGGTCAAGCGGATGAGAAGCTTCCTCACCGTACAGCCCGGCGAAACGACCTCATGCATCGGCTGCCACGAAAATCGCACCGACACGCCGCTGCACGGATTTGCGGGCTTGCAGGCCACCGCGCGACGTCCCAGCTGCATCGAGCCGTTTGCAGATATCCCGGAAGTGCTCGATTTCTCGCGCGATATTCAACCGATTTTCGATTCGCATTGTGTGGAATGCCACAATCCGGACCACATGGAAGGACGAATCGACCTGTGTGGTGATCATACGCCGATTTTTTCGCGAAGCTATTGGACCCTAATTCAGCGAGGGCTCATCAGTGACGGACGGAACGAGTCGCACGGGGAGTATCCTCCACGGGCACTCGGTTCCGCGGCGAGTAAGCTGCTGGAATATCTAGAGCCATCACACCACGACGTTAAATTGAACGAGAAGGAAAAGACGACGATCAGGCTTTGGATCGATTCCAGCGCGCCCTATGCCGGCACCTATGCGGCGTTGGGTTCCGGAATTTCCACAGTGCGGTTTCCGGTCGAGGCAATGAAACGCCGTTGCGGTTCATGTCATGGAGAAAAACCGAATACTAAACGTTACATCGGTAATCACGACACCTATTTCCGCTTCGGTGGATGCGGCCCGGCCCGACCGCTGGTCAGTTCGCTGATGCATCTTCGCGATATCCGCGCGTATATGGGCTATTTCAAGTTCGGCCAATCGCCGACCCCGCAATCGCTGTGTAACCTTACCCGTCCCGAAAAATCATTGCTAATGCGTGCCCCGCTAGCCACGGCGGCCGGTGGTTTGGGACGTTGCAAGTCGATCATCTTTAAGGACACGAAGGACGAAGATTATCGGGCCATGCTAGCGGCCATCCAGGCGGCCGGTGATCGGCTGGCCAAAGAAAAGCGATTCGACATGCTCGGCTTTCGCCCCAACGACTACTATTTGCACTATATGCGGCAGTACGGGATTTTAGCGGAAAAGGAGAATACGATGACCGCCACGGCAGTAGATCCTTACGAAACGGACCGCAATTATTGGCGTTTATTGGGTTGGAATCCTAGCGAGGAATAAGCCGGCAATTAGATATGTAGTATCTTGCTAAGGGTTTTCGTGAAAGAGGGCATACTATGGGTAATGCAGTATATAGCTATGATGGGCGGTATGTGTAGTCTGGATTTAACGGTTTGGGCTGGCCACTTGGGTGGTGTGTGGTAAAAAGTCAAAAAGTTTCATGACGAAACTTGTGGAAACGGCTTTTAGCGTTGCCATATCATGTTATGGGCATTTTAGTTGCCTTGATTCGTCTTGTTTTGCAAGTTACAATTCCCTGGCTGATTGTGTGCCCGTACTTTGCAAGGAGGCTATCGTGGGAACGTGCACCATTTTTAAGATGCCATGGATGATGTATCTTTGGCCGGGTCTCCCCCAGATATGGAGGCGGGGGGCGTGGTTCGGTTTAGCCATGGCCATCGGATTTGCTGCATTGGTGAACCTGTCAATAATGACAAGTCTCATCTGGAGTGAACTGACCAGTTCAGGTATGCGTATAACTTCCTGGGCTTTAGTTGGTTTGGTCTGGTTGGCTTCGGCCGCCGCAAGCTATGGCTGGGGGCAAGCCGTTAGCAACCTAGAGCAAGAATGCTCCGACGGGCGACAAGATCCAAGCCAACCGCAAGGACCTGAAGTCCCACTGGCGGATGGTTTACAGTATTACTTACAGAAGAATTGGTTTGAAGCAGAGCGAGTCTTTCGCAGGCTTCTGCGGCGTAACAACCGCGACATGGAAGCGAGACTTATGTTGGCAGGTCTTCTGCGACATACGGAACGATTCGAAGAGGCAAAAGTCCAACTTGATAGGCTGCAGCGGATAGAAGGATCGCAGAAATGGGATCTGGAGATTCGCCAAGAGCAACGCTTGTTGGAGAAAAAAGAAACTGAAAGAGCGGAATCGGACGAAACCGCTTCGCAAGACGAAACTGTTTTGTACGAAACTGACATGGAAGAAGAGACACAAACAACAAAGGGGCTAGAGGAGCCGCCGGTTGACGATCGGCAGGCGGCTTAACCATTCGAACAACAAGCAACTAACGCACCGGAACAGCAATATCGAGTGGGGGCGCAGCTCAGGGAATTTGGCGGAATGTTCACGCCGCAAGAGTTTCCCAAGGTTACGCCTGTATCTCAACCGCCCAACGGAGGCTGGAATGTACGAGCGATTTACTGACCGTGCCCGCAAGGTCATGCAACTGGCGAACCAAGAGGCACAACGGTTCAATCATGAATATATCGGCACCGAGCATATACTGCTCGGGCTCATCAAAGAGGGCAGCGGCGTCGCTGCCAACGTGCTGAAGAATCTGGATATAGATCTTCGCAAGATCCGACTCGAAGTCGAAAAGCTCGTCCAGAGCGGACCCGACATGGTAACGATGGGCAAGCTGCCGCAAACGCCGCGGGCCAAAAAGGTCATCGAGTATTCGATGGAAGAAGCCCGCAACTTGAACCATAACTATGTGGGCACCGAGCACATTCTTCTGGGTTTACTGCGAGAGCAGGAAGGCGTGGCCGCCCAGGTATTGATGAACTTGGGACTGAAACTCGAAGACGTTCGCGAAGAGGTTCTCAATCTGCTCGGACACGGCGAAGGCGCCGAAGGTTCGGAACGGGGCGGCGGTGGGGGCGGAGGAGCCTCGTCGGGCGAATCGCAACGGCCCGGCAAGTCAAAGACACCGGCCTTGGATAGTTTTGGACGTGATCTGACCGAGTTGGCCAAGCAGAACAAGCTCGATCCGGTTATCGGCCGCGAGAAGGAAATCGAGCGGACCATGCAGATCCTCGCTCGGCGCACAAAGAACAACCCGGTTCTATTGGGCGAAGCGGGCGTGGGCAAGACGGCCATCGTGGAGGGATTTGCGCAACGCGTCGTCGAAGGCGCCGTGCCGGAACTATTGATCGACAAGCGGATCGTGGTTCTCGACCTGGCGATGATGGTTGCCGGAACCAAGTACCGCGGACAATTCGAAGAGCGGATCAAGGCCGTCATGAACGAGGTTCGCCGTGCCAAGAATACGATCCTCTTCATCGATGAGTTGCACACGCTGGTGGGAGCCGGTGGTGCCGAGGGCGCGATCGATGCCTCGAACGTGCTCAAGCCGGCCCTTTCGCGCGGCGAGATCCAGTGTATCGGAGCCACGACGCTGGACGAGTACCGCAAATACATCGAAAAAGACACGGCTCTGGACCGACGTTTCCAGGTCGTCATGGTCGAGCCGTCCAGCGACAGCGAAACGGTTGATATTCTCAAGGGGCTTCGCGATCGTTACGAGAAGCATCATCACGTGCAAATCACCGACGACGCAATCGAATCGGCGGTTGAACTTTCGGGTCGCTACATCACCGGCCGCTGCCTGCCCGACAAGGCCATCGACGTGATCGACGAAGCCGGCGCGAGAATCCACCTGAAGTCGATGACTCGCCCACCGGACTTGAAGGAAATCGATCTGGAAGTGGAACAGCTCAACCACGAGAAGGAGGAGGCCGTAGCCAATCAGGATTTTGAAAAGGCCGCCTCGTTGCGCGACAAGGCCGACAAGCTAAAGGAAAAGAAAGAGCAGATTACCGATCAATGGCGCGAAAAGTCCCGCCAGACCGATGGCATGGTCGACGAGGAAGTGATTGCCGAGGTGGTCTCGAAGATGACCGGTATCCCGCTCACGCGTCTGACTACCGAGGACTCGATGCGGCTGATGCAGATGGAAGATGAACTGCACAACCGTGTGATCAGCCAGGACGAAGCCATCAAGTCGATTTCCAAGGCCGTACGCCGCAGTCGTAGCGGGTTGAAAGATCCCAAGCGGCCCACCGGTTGCTTTGTCTTTGCCGGCCCCACGGGCGTGGGTAAGACGCTGCTGGCCAAGGTCTTGGCCGAATTCATGTTCGGCGACGACGAAGCTTTGATCCAGATCGACATGAGCGAATACATGGAGAAGCACAACGTCAGTCGGCTGGTCGGCGCGCCTCCAGGATACGTGGGCTACGAAGAAGGCGGCCAGTTGACCGAAAAGATCCGCCGCCGGCCGTATTCGGTCGTGCTCTTGGATGAGATCGAAAAGGCTCACCCTGACGTCTTCAACATGCTCTTGCAGGTGATGGAGGAAGGACGTCTGACAGACAGCTTTGGCCGCAATGTCGACTTCCGCAACACCATCGTGATCATGACGACCAACGCCGGTGCCGAGGCCATCAAGAACGAAGCCGCATTCGGTTTCCAGAAGCCCGACGACGACGCTTCATACGACAGCATGAAGGACCGCGTGCAGGAACAGATCGAAAAGGTCTTCCGTCCCGAGTTCCTCAACCGCGTTGACGACGTCATCGTCTTCCGCCACTTGACCAACGAAGACCTCAGCGATGTCATTGAACTGGAGATGGCCAAGGTCCGCGAACGGCTGGCAGAACGCGGCCTGAAGCTGGTTCTCACCGATGATGCCAAGAAGTTCATCATCAAGAAGGGATCGAATCTCGACTTCGGCGCCCGGCCGCT
>JAFGTN010000170.1 GCA_016934075.1 Pirellulales bacterium | reverse complement strand
GGCCGCTTCGAAAGACCGAAGCGTATAGTGTGTACCGGCTGGAGTATCCTTCGCCGGTAGTCAGCGACCATGAACCCAACAACACCATTCCGGCCGATTATTATTTACCCAATGGAATCGAGCCGGGGGCGGCGCCGCGGCCGGCGGTGGTTTGTTTGCATATTCTCAACGGCAACTTCGAGTTGGTGAACATGCTTTGTTCGGCCCTCGCCGGGCGAGGGATTCCGGCCGTGATGTTCAAACTCCCCTATTACGGCGAGCGAGAATTACCGGGCGGGCGGCGCGAGTTGCTCAATAGCCCGAAGCTGTTCCTGGAATCTTTGCATCAGGGCGCCGCCGACGTGCGCCGCACGGTCGACCTGCTGGCTTCGCGACCGGAAGTCGACGCAAATAAGATCGGCCTGGCGGGCATCAGCCTGGGCGGACTCCTGGGCGCAACCACGGCAGCACACGAACCGCGACTAAACCGCACGGCCTTGATTCTGGCCGGCGGCGACCTGGCGGCTATTATCGCGACGGCCGACGAAGCCCGCGAGATCCGCGAGTTTATGAAAAAATTGCCGGCCGAAAAACAGGCCGAAATGAAAAAGGTGATTGGCTCGATCGATCCGATTTCACACGCGAAAGGCCTGCGCGAGCGCGCCCGGCAGGGACGAGTGCTGATGGTCAACGGTACCGACGATCGCGTAGTGCCTAAAGCTTGTGCCGAAAAACTGGCGACCGCCCTGGGAATGCCCGAGCGGGTGGTATGGCTACAGGGGCTGGGCCACTACACGGCCATGGCGGCCCTGCCGCGGATCATGAAAACCACGGTGGATTTCTTCGCCGCCGACATGCCCGCCGGCGCGGTGTCCGCCGGTGACAAGTCGTCCACCGCCAAGGGCGATCCCAAGCGTCTGGTAGTCGCGCTTTTGGAACAGGCTGTGAAGATTCTCGAAAAGGAGCCCAAGCCGGGACGCTGCCACTTCGCCGATCTGGAGGTAAAGGTCGATCTGCCGGACAATCAAACGGGTAAGGGTAGGTTGCGATATGTTCGGGGGCATGGCGATAAGTTCCGCCTGGGATTGAAAATCAACCGTCCCTTGAATATCGAGGTTGAAATGGGGCAGGACGAATCTCCCTGGATAGCGGCCGCCGGCAAAAACGTGTTTCGGGGAACTAAGAAATCACAGATACCCGGAGCGGAGCCGGCATCGGGCAATAATCCTTTGTCGTTTATCGACGAGCAGCATGTTTTGAAGCTGCGAATGGCCCGCGGGCTGGTGACGGGCATAGCGCTTGCGCCGACACTTTTGGACAATTTCGCGACTTTTAGCGAAGAGACGGGCAGTAACGGGGCGAGCGTTTTGAAAATCATGCCGAAGGACAAAAAACACGGACATGCCACGCTGGCCACGCTCGACGGCCAAGGTACGCCCGACGAGTTGAAATACTCGGCCAAGGACGTGGCGGGCACGCTCAAGTTCCACGTATGGCAGACCGACACCATCGGTCGCGACGAGCTTTTTCGCCCACCGTCCGGGCTGCCCGTACGAGAAGTGGCGCGGGACGACGTTTATCGAATGTTCTCGGCATTGTTTAACTTCGCAATGGAGATGGCACAATGACCAAACGTATTTTCATAATTAAACAGTCTTGTCGCACAATTTTTTGTGGTGCAGGCTTCCAGCCTGCATTTCGAAGCGCAATATGTGGGGAAAGCAATGCAGGCTGGAAGCCTGCACCACAATTCCTGCTTAAACCATTGGCGATCTTTCTGGCAATCGTAGTCTGCGGTTCGGCCTTGAAATGCGAGGCCCAGACCGACGACAAGCGGCCCCAAAACAAACTGCCGCAACTGAAATTGGTCAGCCGTACCGAGGGCGGATTGCTCTGCAAGTCGCAGGGCAAACGGATACTGATCGTGGCCGGCACGCCCCGGCAGATGGGCACAGCGCACGGCACGCTTTTGAAGCGGGAGGCTCACGGGCTGATCGAGAAGGTGATGTATGTGGTGGGCGCGGCCGAGACGATCCAATCGGGCGAATGGTTCATGGACCGCATGGCCGAGATCGAACGTCGCACGGGACCGCATATCCCCAAACGTTTCATGGAAGAGTGCGATGCGCTGTCGAAGGCGGCCGGCATTTCCATCCGCGACGGGCGCTACGGCAACCTCTTCCCCGAGCGATTCCATTGCAGCGGCGTGGCCGTACGCGGCAAGGCCAGCGTCAACGGTCAGGTAGTACACGCGCGGGTTTTGGACTATATGCGCGACATCAACCTGCAAGCCGGCGCGGCGGTGATAGTCTTTATGCCCAAGGGCTATCATAAGTGGATGACGCTGAGCTACGCCGGATTTATCGGCACGGTTACCGCCATCAACGAACACGGGCTGGCCGTGGGCGAGATGGGCGGGCGCGGACTGGGCGATTGGGACGGCATGCCCATGAGCCTGCTGTTGCGGGATATAATGGAAAGAGCCAAAACGGTCGATGAGGCCCTTAAAATCCTCGAAGAAACACCGCGTACTTGCGAGTATTATTACGTGCTTAGCGATAAAAACCGCGACATTGTGGCCTTGCACTGCACGGCCGATAAGATGTTAGTGCTGAAACCCGGACAGCAGCATCCGATGTTGCCCACGGTGCCCGAGGATACTGTGTTGGTCTCGGGGCCGGATCGCGCCAAGACGCTTAGCCGGCGGTTGCAGGAGAACTACGGCAAGATCGATGCTGCCCGCATGATCGAGATCATCAAGCGTCCGGTGGCGATGAAATCGAACTTGCACAACGCCGTGTTCCTTCCCGAATCACTCGACATGTGGGTAGCCGACGCGGGGCGCCATACGTTGGCATGCAACGAAACATACGTAAAGTGCAATCTGGCCGAATTGGTTCGGTTCTACAAGGAAACGATGGCTAAGGGAAAGAAGTGAAGGAGAGGTGTTTTTTGAGGTTGCCAGGAAATTTAAATCACACAGCCTCGTTCAACCACTTGTAATCAACTCACAATCATTAGCTGAATCCGAATCGGAAACTTCTTTCCTTTCTTCGGCTACTGACGCTGATACGGACGTTACATCCAATGTTCCCAGCACTTTCTCTAGAAGCTCTTTGTCGGTTGCAACTTTCATGAGCATCTGCAGCGAGCACTGCAAAGACAGCAACAAATCGGTCGTCGTCAAAACGCCTTCGACCACGCCGTCCTCGAGCACCGGTAGACATGAAATGTTCCTGTCTATCATCATCGTAGCGGCGATGGCGATGGTGGTATTGCGAGAAACGGTGGCCGGCTGTTTCGCCATCAGCTCGCGGGCTTTGGTTCCCGCCTTGTGGCGGCAATCCCGGTTGCTGACAACGCCCAGCAAGCGGCCGTCGTCGTCGCACACCAGAAGATGGCGGATATGGTGCTCGGTCATCTCTTCCAGTATTTGCTCTTGCCTGGCCGACGGCTTGACCGATCTGATGTCGGTCGACATGAGGTGATGCACGCGTATGCGGCTTTCGAAAATACGGCTCACATCATTTGTAAGCAATCGCAGGATCTGCTGACGCTTTTCCAGAAACTTTTGGAATTGTTCGTCGGGGGTCTGCTCTGTTGACGGGCTCGGTTCTTCTAATCGCCGACGTTCCCAACGTTGGCGGCGCAAGATATGCCATGCCCAAGCAGCCGCACACAGGGCCGTGCTGAGAATCAACATTTCGATAATCAGAACATTCCGCTCGGTTTGCAAATCTTCAGATGTGTATTGATGATCGGTCGAATACGCATCAGTGTGGGTATCCGCTATATTGTCCACAGCATTGTGCGACCGACTGCCGGGATCGAGCGAACAAGCCACGCTGTCGAAAGTGCCGCTGGTGAACAGCGTAAAGGCGTTCAGGCCCAGCGTGCTGACTATTACGATTATCATCAGAAACAAGGCATATTCGATGGAGGACATACCACGGTCGTCACGAGAAAACTCGCTACCAAAATACTTTAAATGCACCATTCTTACCTCACCACGGCACGCCGCGATCTAAAAAACCAGATTCTCTTGACCGGAGTTTTTCATGCACTAAAAAACATAGGTTTTGCAGTGGAGAGATAGAGTATTTTGCATTACACGAGGCCTTCCTTTATAGACCTCACAGCCTGGCAAAACCATAAAGTTGCGGATTGTGCGACCTGGTGAGGGCCTGATGACACAACGCACATGGCCCACGAGAGGGGCATCGGTGCCCGTCGACTTGGCATCATAGTTCAACGATCCATGCCGCTGGAAACCACCTAATGACCGCCACGTCCGCAAGGCAATGCAGCTTTGCCGGCAAAATAGCCGCGTCAATCACTCGCAAACGAGCACCGTCACTGGTGTTTCATATAATCGGGCCGATACCTCCCGGTGAGTGAATGATGTTGGTGATTTGTTCGTTTTGATGAGAAGTGATTATTTGAAATTTATTGGACTTAGGACCTAAGACTTCAGACTGCAGATTTTGGTAGAATGATTTATAAAAATGGGCAGGACAATCCAAGATCCACAAATGGGAAACAATGTTCGCACACACAAAAACATACCTTGCCCTTGGCGACAGCATGAGTATAGACGACTATACGGGCGTCAAGGGTGGCGGAGCCGTCAACCAGTTCTTTCACACTCTGGGCGAGGAATGGGTGTTGGACGATCACACCTATGACGGTTGCCGGATGGCAGGAGTACCCACCGACGGGCAAGGTGATGTGATTACATTGACTATCGGCGGCAATGACCTGCTTTGCTGTCGCGATAAGTATCTCAGCGAAGGTCTCGATCGTTTTGCCGACGAGCATCTACAGCTTTTGCGGGCGATCCGATCCGCCAATCCTAAGTCGATATTCATCGTGGGCGACATTTATGCGCCGCATGCGGAATTATCCTCAGCGGAACAAGAAGGCCTGACCGCGGCGAATACCATAATCGCCGCTAACTGTAAAACAGTCGAGGCCAGGCCGGCCCGCATCCACAAGATGTTTCTCGGCAATGAAAGCGCCTATCTGTGCCTGGGAATAGAACCCACGCTCGAAGGCGCAAAGGCAATAGCCCGATTGTTTGATTCGGCATATAAAGAAGGTCTTGCGAGTTAGTTCCACTCGTGACGGTTTAAGAACGAAGCAAACGAAAACAGGCGTATTCATCGCCATCATGTCTTTCCCATCATCACCTTCCATCATCCCAATTCCCCACCGCAGAAAGACATTTCCCTCCTCGTACTCCATAAAGCTAATCATACATAGCCGGGCAACTCTTTACAGCAACAGTCTGACAAGTTATATTCATTTCTGATATGCGTTATGTTTGATACTACGCGTCAGAACCCTTCTCGTCCAGGATTCTGGATATTGCTCCCATGCAGCAGGCCGAGGAGGAAAAGGCCATGAAACGATTTGTGCATGTTTTTGTCGCCGGCACCACTATCACCGTGCTAGCATGCCTGTCTGCCGCTACCGAGGCACAAGAACTGTTGGGCCAGTGGTACGACCAGGATAAGACTGTTTCAAGCTTTGACGTATGGGCCAAGAACTATTGGTCCGACGGCAATTCGAACGGCGTTTACGAACCGCACCGGGGCGAAACCTGGAGCGATAGCCTGGAAGCCGACACCGACCAAGATTATGAGAGAGACTATGACGAACCGGATTGGGGGATCTGGAATGCCGGAGATGACAATTCATGTTGGGCTGCCGCGGCTACTAATCTGATCGAATACGTTGGTGGTGAGAATACGTACATGGCGTGGGTGTACGAAGCCGACTGGCCCGATGGCGCAAGTTACACATGGCAGACCACCGGCGGAACCGATCAAGCCCTGAACAGCGCCGGCTTTCCCAATCATTACTTTACCACAACGTACGAGGTGGGCACCTGGCCGGAAAGCCCCTTCGCTCGGGTTGAAGCAGCACTGGCAGACGGCATGCCCGTCTCCTTGGGAGTTACCTGGCACGAGGATTCTCCCTGGCATATCAGCCATCTGATTACCTGCTACGCCATCGACACGAGTGCACAAACCGTAACACTCGCCTGCAGTGACACGGACAAAGACAGCACCGATTTCTACACCTACGACTATACCTACGATACGGCGGCCGATCCCGGCATGTGGCGGATCGATGATTATGAAGGTACGCCCTTTGTCAGCGCCACGTATTTCTTCACTACGAACGCGTGGGAAGGATCGGGTACCGGCGGCGACACGGCCACCAGCGGCTCTTCCACCAACTGGCACGACAGCGGAAACTGGGAGGGCAGCGTGCCCGACGCTTCCCATCCAACCCTCTTCCCCCGTGTGGAATTCGAAAACGCCGGACAAGTAAACATCGGTACCGCGGCCGTGGCGCAGAAGCTTGTCATCCGCGATTACGCTTCTCACGTCAAAGTCCATCCTACCGGTTCGCTCGACCTGGGCTCCTTCTACGTCCAGGGCGGCACGCTGGAAGTCTACGGATGGACGACGTCGCGCGGCACCCTCAATGCAAACCGCGGCGAGGGCTGGGACGGGCTGCTGCACGTTGATGGTGGAATTGCCGAGGTTGGACCGCTCACTTTTGTAAGCACCGACATAACCGTTGAAAATCAAGGCTCGCTCACGGTCGACGGCGACACGCAAATGTCGGATAATGCCCGTCTATCGGTGGCCGGCACGGGAACCATCGCCACGTTCAACGGCAACCTCTCGCTCGACCGTCGGCTGATTGTCAGCGACCATGCAAGACTCGTCGTGGCGGGAGCTTTCGATCTGGACGCGTCGGGTCCCGTGGACAGCACGGTGGAAGACGCCGACGTTACGTTCGGCAACGGCATCCGACTCCGCGCCGGGAACCTCTCGGTCACACACTCCGACCTCACCATCGGCGGCACGGGTGATTGTTTCGTGGGCAATATGGCGGAGGATGCAATGCTTACGCTACGGGGTTCCACGGTCGAGTTCAACAGGCTCATCTTGGGCAAAGAGCAGGATTCGAACGTGCAGATGAGTTTTGCCGCGTTTGACGGTCGCGATATGTTCATCAACACCTACGGTTACGATGGCGGCATTATCGTCGGCTACGACGGCACGGCAACCGTCACCCAGCACAGCGGCACGCTTACGCATCGAACCGGCTCGTCGTACAACCCCAACGTCACCCTGGGCGCCGGGGTCGGCTCGTCCGGCACGTATACCATCCACGACGGCTTAATGAATCTCGATACGCTGGTGGTTGGCAACTTCGGCGATGGCGAATTCTTCCAGGAAGGCGGTATTGTCGGCGCCGAAACGCAAATTCTGCTCGGTAACCAGACCGGCAGTAGCGGAACCTACCATCTCAACGATGGCACGCTCCGCGTCGAACGATTCGAAAAACGCGACGGTACAGGTACTTTCAACTACAACGGAGGCACCCTCGACCTCACCGGCGACACGCACTCGCTGGATCGATTGAATATCGGACACGCGGCCGGCAGCGACGTCACGCTCGACCTCATCACCAAGACACTGGACGTCTCCAGCCTTGGAGTCGGCGTGGACGGACGGGGTACGCTCGTTGTCAGGGGATCCGACGTCTTAGTCGATTCCATGCTCACCGTAGGAGCCAACGACCGCGGCGCCGTCGAGCAATATAGCGGTACCGTTACCACGGGATACGTGATGTTGGCGGAATATGAAGGCGGAGACAACAGCCACTACACGATCGAAGGCGGAACCCTAGACGCCGACGTAATCAAAGTCGGCTATCGTGGACATGCCAGTATGACCCAACGTAACGATGCCGCCGTTACGGCCGACCAAATCGATGTCGGCGATCGCAACTCATCCATCCTGAATTCTTACCGGCAATATGGCGGCACCGTGGACGTAACGAACACGCTCTACCTGGGAAGCATGGGTGGCGCCCGCGGTTATTACCTGCTCGACGGCGAAAGCCTGGCTACCAGGCTCACCACGGCCGCCACGCACGTGGGCCAGTACGGACACGGCCATTTCGACCATCTCGGCGGCCTGCATGAAACTGCTAACCTGGAAGTCGGCGGCGGCGACGGCGGGCGTTATTGGTTCACGGGCGGCCGAATCGAAACTGTCACGACCAGCGTGGGCGTGCGAGGCGAAGGGCAATTCGACCATCGCGGCGGGATGCACTTCGCCGATACGCTTACAATCGGCGCCGGCAGCATCGCCACCGATGCCGGCACCTATAACCTAGAAAACGTCGGCTATCTCGACACCGACTATCTAAATGTTGGTGGCAGCAGCAACGGCACGCTTTCGCAAACCGGCGGCACGAACATAGTCCGCCAAGAGATGCATGTCGGACACGGCGACGGCAGCGTGGGCTTGGTGGAGCACTCCGACGGCACGGCCAGCATCATTGGCGATCTGATTATCGCCAACGGCGCAAATTCGGAAGGCACATACAACCTCACCGGTGGCGGCTGCATTGTGCAGGGAACATTCGAAATCGGCCGCGGGACGGACTCGATCGGCCATTTCCTGTTGGAGAATCCCGGCACTCTGCTGCGTGTCGACAGCGACTCCGGCATCGCCGGCGGCGGGGCCGGCACGCTCGAAGTCAAAAGTAGCGCCGAGGCGCAAATAAATGCCAAACTGGCCATCGGATCGGCCACTTCCAGCGGCGAACTGCTGATGGTGGGCGGAAGCGTTACGGGAACCGGCCTGCTTACCGTAAATCCCACGGGCACGATACGCGGCCGCGGCGTAATTAACAATCCCATCAACAACCACGGCACGATCGACGTTGATACCAGCTCTATCATGCTCTACGGCACGCTTGACAGCGACGGCGATGTAACCGTCGCCTCGGGCTGCGGCTTGAGCCTTTGGGGCGACGCGACTCTCACCGGTCCCATCGGCGGCGATGGTTCCATCGGCGCCGGAAACGGCGCGACGGTGCTCATCCAAGGGGGATTGACCGGCAATGCCAGTCTGGATGCGTATAACGCAACAGTCGAAATTCAATCGGACGTTGCTTGCCGGCAAGTGTCTGTCGAAAACGGACAAATCTTGCAGTCGAGCGGCACAACCAACTTCACCGACAGTGTCCGCGTTGGCCAGATGGATGGCTTTTACGGCCTCAGTGGTTCCGCAGCGTTAACGGCAAGTTCGGCCCAGGTCGATGGATTGTTCGACCATCAGTCCGGTACGTGCGATATTGAAACACTCTACCTGGGCGGAGCCACAAGTTACGGGTACGGCGGCGAAACGGGCGAGTATACGATCGCCTCCGGTCGCTTAACCGCCGGTACCCTCTCCATCGGCGACGGCGATGATTGGCAGCCCGCGGGCCGGTTCAGCATTACCAATGCGTCCGCCGAGGTCTACGTTACGGATGAACTCATCCTGGGTGCCAACGGTTCGGTATCTTATGCAGAAGGCGCCGAGATACACATGACCGGCTCCGCTTTTTCCAATAAATCCACGGAACCGGCAGTCGCCGAACAAATGCGCAAACTCAAGCTCATCTTCGAAGGCGGCCCGGTCGTCGTCGATCCCTTCGAGGTCGGCGGGATGGATGTCGGCGCTACCATGGACGGGCTGAGCGGAAACTTTTCGCTCGGCTGCCTACAACTCGGCGGTGACGATGTCGCACAACTGCGGCTTATCGATGCATTCGACAACACTCCAGGCTGGGAGGGCATCGAATCGCTATATGTCAAACAACTCATCATCGGCGCAGGATCGCGGCTCGATTTGAACGGTATCAATCTCTACTACCTCATGGCTGAAATAGATGCCGCCGCTGTAGTCATCGGCGGGAGCCTGATACAGGTGCCCGAGCCCGGTACGCTGGTGCTGATACTTTGCACCCTGGTCATATTGATGACAATTCGCTGTCACAATAAACGCCGCTAATACGGCAATTCTGAGTGGGAGTATCGCCAACTGTAAATCCATGGTATAGTAGACCGTAAGACATGCCACTCCATCTCCCCCAAACTCCAAAACTCCCAATCATACAAGGAGATATCCCACCATGACACGCCCCATTTCTCGACGCCAAATGCTTTCCACTTCGGCCGCGGCACTGGCTACCATCGGCCTGCCCGGCCTCTTGAGAGGCGCTAAGCCCGAGGAAAAGCTCCCACCCGTGCGGCAAATCACTCGCGGGCCCAAGTTCCATTGGTTCAGCTATTACGATAAACTCGAGTTCGATCCCAGTGGGCGATACGTGTTGGGCATGGAAGTAGATTTCGAACATCGCTTGCCCGAGGATGGCGATATTATCAAGGTTGGCATGGTCGACCTGGAAGACAACGACCGTTGGATAGAGCTGGGGCAAACACGGACGTGGTGTTGGCAGCAAGGCTGCATGTTGCAGTGGCGGCCCGGCTCGGATACCGAGGTGATCTGGAACGACCGTGAAGGCGACCAATTTGTTTGCCGCATACTCGATACCAAAACCGGTAAAAAACGCACCGTGCCGCACGCCATCTATTCGCTCAGCCCCAATGGCAAAACCGGCGTGGCTCCCGACTTCCGCCGCATCCGCCACATGCGCCCCAGTTACGGCTACACCGGAATCCCCGATCCGCACTTCGACGAATTGTCCCCCGCCGACGCCGGTATCCACCGCATCGATCTCGATTCGGGCAAGGCGGACCTGGTCATATCACTGGCCGACATCGTAAAGATCCCCTATGCAAAGGCGGACCTGACCAAGGCCAAGTGCTACTTCAACCACTTGCTAGTCAGCCCCAACGGCGAACGTTTCGAGTTCCTGCACCGCTGGGGCTTCCCCAAGTGGAAGGGCGGCACACGGATGTTGACCGCCGCCATGGATGGGTCAGACGTCCGCATTGTCGATCCTCACGGCCGCACTTCGCACTTCATCTGGCGCGATCCCGAGCACATCCTGGCCTGGGCCTGGCACCCGTCTCACGGTAGTAAGTTCTATCTTTTCGAGGACAAGACCGGCGGAAAGGTGGAAGTTGTGGGAGCGGAGAAGATGCCCGTCAACGGACATTGCACATATCTGCCGGGCAACGAGTGGATACTTAACGACACTTATCCGGACCGACAACGCCTCCAGCACCCGTACCTGTACCACGTGGCCACCGACCGCCGTGTTCCGCTGGGCCATTTTCTTTCACCCAAGGTCTACAAGGGCGAATGGCGTTGCGACCTGCACCCCCGATTCAGCCCCGACGGCAAGAACGTGGTGATCGACTCGACGCACACCAGGCAAGGGCGCCAGTTGTTC